>JAIRZE010000084.1 GCA_031267375.1 Rickettsiales bacterium
CCGCATCGCTGGCGGCAAAGCCGCTCAGCTCTGCGACCCCGCCGCAAGGGCGGGGTGGGGGCCCAGACTCAAACTTCGTTCCAAAAAAATATATTCCTTACGCTTGCGCCATATTATATAACGATGAAATAATAAAAATTCGCAGCTTTACATCTGGCGGGACTTGGATAACAAATTAATATTGCGACTTCCCAAAAACATTGCCGCGATTTTTTTCAACCGCGCCGGTTTGTAAAAATCTATTCCGCCGATCTCAAACATCCCGGCGCACACATCGCCGAAATCTGACGGAGTTCCGCCTGTCTGCACTTTTATTCTGTATGATGTCATACTTGCGAATTCCTGGGCGTATTGTTCAGTGTCGTTTTTTAATCCGGCGGCGATCGCGTCCAGCATCGCGTTTATTTCTTTTTCGTCCGGCGCGGATTTTATTTTCTTTCCGGACAAGAATTTATAATACAGATACGCGTCCTGATTCATATATCCGACTTCGCGGCCGTTTGAATCAAAAAGTATTTCGCCCGCGAACGCCTGTGTAAAATCGCCCGTTTCAGCCAATACTTTGCGGCGTTCCGCCATATCAGTCAATCGCGCGCTGACTTCGTCATAAATGCAGAACTCCGCAATTTGCGCGGCTGAAAATCCAGACAGGATTATCTTTGCGTTTTCCGCGTGTTTCTTTTCGTGAGCCAATGCGAATCTGTGATTCAAATTCAGCATTTTAATCATAGTCTGCAAATCCGCGTCCGGATTTTCGGAAATGAAATGATTGATGAAAATCTTGTCCGCCGGCAGATTGTATAACGCGGGCCGCAATCCTATCAGCGCGGATTCAGACTGCACGCGGACCGTGTCGCGAACTATTTCCTGGGCGGCCGCTTTGCCCGCGCAAAGCACGGATGCGGCTGCAAAAATTCCGGCGTGTTTCTTTTTCATAATGCATAGGAACAGTTGTTTGTGAATTGAAAGGTTCCGTTGGAATCAGTGTAATTGTTTCCCGCGCCGGCAAAGCAATCCGTGATAGATGTTGACTTTTCCGGTGAAGTTATCCCGGCAAAAACGCCGCTTATATCCGGGCACTTGGTGCAACCGGTTCCGTTTTTGTAATACCCGGCGACGCAATAATCCGGGTTCGTACAGGAAGTATCAAATGTTGTGCAGCTGCAAGTTTTTCCAATGTTGTATGGAGAATTGGCGATATCATAACCGGTTCGCGTAGTCGTGCTCCAAGCCGTGCAGCGTTTTTCATCCTGTATGCATTTTCCATTTCCATCCGCCGAAGAAATAGTCTCTGGATTTTTTATTTTCTGCCAGCACCAGCCGATTTCAGTGCAAAGCAGCTGAACTGCCGACGAATCTATATTTCCGCCAGCGACAGTGGAAAGACCGCCGCTGGAATTCACTATATATCCGCTGCCCCAGGAATTGCCGATGAATTTATTGTTATATGCCGGATAAGAAGATTGATCTTGGCACATACTGGCGGAAAAGCCGCAGTTTGATACCTGGGCGCAAGTCTTGGCACAAACAAGGATTCTGGATACGGCGGAAGGGTACAGGGCCCCGCCGTTCAAATCCCCCAAGCAATATGCTGGCAAAGTAGGCTCGTATGTTGCGTAATAGTTGGCGTTTGCCGCACCAAATGCAAGGAAGAAAAATAAAGGCATTGTTGTTGCGATAATAAATTGTGTGGATTTTTTCATAGTTCTTTCCTCTGCTTGGGTTAGCAAAAAGCCGCCAAAGATAAGGCGGCAGGAGGTTAGCAACTATATTTCTATGAAGATAGTTCGGTCTATTCAATATATTCAACCGACCCCCTGCCAAAAGCAGGGGCTGTTTTTCGTCAAGCCTGACGCATAGAAACAAGGGTTGCTACACCCCGCACAGACAACCCGCCCGTGCGGAATGATTATAAATCAATTTCACAGTTTTATCAACATATTTATCCTATTATCCTATTAGTATGCTAATAGGATAATATGTTGTCGCGCGGCGCCGGGGATCAATTAAGATTAGCGGCTGATTTTTCTTGGCTATCCTGATGTGTGATGCACATCGCAACAATATCCCTAAGAATATTAAAATCTTGCTTGCAATATATAAAATTATGATTACAATACGCAGGCTAAATTTAACAAAAAAACAAAGAGAACAGCTATGTTCAAAAAAGAAAAAATCAAAGATTTGCACTATTCCGTTTCCGGAATTCTGACCGCTGACGAAATAAACGCCGCCGCGGATGCGGTTCTGGCAGAGTACGGGCAAAAGGCAAAAATGCCGGGATTTCGTCCGGGCCGGATTCCTTTGTCCGTCCTGAAACAAAAATTCGGCGCGTCCGCCTTTGCCGAGGCTGTGGACAAGCTGATGAACAAAGATATGACGGACTTTGCCGCGGCAAAGAAAGTTCGCTTGGCTGGCGCGCCAAAGGCCGATGTGCAAAAATTTGAAATCGGAAGCGATGTGGAATACAGCTTGGAATTTGACATCTTGCCGGAATTGCCGAATATTGATTTGGAAAAATTCACTCTGACCAAAAAAGTCGCAAAACTGGATGAATCAGAGATAAAAAAGTCTTTGGAAAACCTGCGCAAAAGCCGGGCCCAGGCCATAAAGCAAGCAGACGGATACAAAGCGGCTGACGGCGATACCGCGGTTATTGACTTCAAGGGATTTGACGGCGACACCGCATTTCAGGGCGGGGAAGCAAAAAAGCATCACCTGATTCTGGGCAGCGGATCTTTCATTCCGGGCTTTGAAGAAAAAATTATCGGGCACCAGGTTGGCGATAAATTTGACATAAATGTCAAATTTCCAAAAGACTATCACGCCGAGAACTTGGCCGGAAAACCGGTGCGCTTTGAAATAGTAATTCACGAAATTCGTCATCCCGAATTGCCGGAATTAAACGACGAATTGGCTAAATCTGTCGGCCAGGATTCCGTTGCAAAACTGACCGATCACATCCGCGACATTTTGACAGAGCAATATGACGAAGCATCAAAACGCGAAATGCGGGACGAGCTTTTGGACTTGCTGGCGGACAAAGTTCGCCTGGATTTGCCGGAAACTTTGGTGGCCCAAGAATTGGATGCGGCAAAGCAGGAATTTGACAGCCACGCCGGACATAGCCACGCCAAAGACGCGAAGTTTGATGAAAAGAAAGAGCGCAAAGATGCGGAACGCCGTGTAAAATTGGGCCTGATTCTGGCCGAATGGGGCACACAGAACAAAGTCGCAGTTGATAACAACGACTTGCAGAAAGCGATTTGGGCGGAAGCGTCGCGCTATCCGGATCCGCAACAGGTGTTTGCGTATTACAATGAAAATCCGAACGCGCTTGCGATGCTGCGCGGAATGCTGTTTGAAAAGAAAGCGCTGGATGCTATGATTGCAAAGGTCCGCACGAAAGAAAAAACAGTAAAAGCCGAAGAGCTTTTCAAGCAAAACGATGTGAAATAAAGGCAGAAGTCAAAGGGCAAAAAGCAGGAGCCGAATTTCATTAATTTGAAAATAGTTCTTGTGATAGAAATTAAGAACCTGTCTTTTGCCTTTTGACTTAGGATAAACAATGCTCTATAACAACATCTTTATTGGCGTTATTCCGGGCATAGTCGGGGAATTCCTGACCATAGAAAATTCGCTTTATCTGGAAAAGAAAGCACGCTTGCTGGACGGCCTGGATCCGGAATCCCGCGCCACTATCGTCGGCGTTTTGAACCGCTATGAAATGCTGGCGCATTCCGGAAATTTCAACGGACTTCTTGACGCTAATTATCTGACCGCCGCAGAATGGGAATACGGAAAAACAACTGCCGAAAATTTTTACAAAAGCATAACATACATCGGCGACTGCTTTGAATGCCGCGGGTACAGGCTGCCCATCAATCATTTTGAAACATCCGTATTTTTATCCGAGCATCATCTGGACAGTTTGTCCGACACGACATTGCTGGATGATCCGTCGCGCGTGATTTTGGATGTCGGCGGATTCATAGGCGATTCCGTTTTGGTTTTTCGCAAACATTTTCAAAATAAAATTATTTCATTTGAAGCGACAGGGGAAAACTTCGCACTCGCCCAAAGAACCGCGGAGTTAAACAATATTACAAACATAGTGCAAGAGCATCTGGCGCTTGGGGAACGCGCCGGCACCGTTTACTTTACGAACGACAAAGAATCCGGAAACAAGGAAAATTCCGCGGACATTGGCGAGCCGACGCAAATGGACACCCTGGACAATTACGCGCGGGAAAATAACATCCGCATCGGATTGATAAAGGTTGACATAGAGGGCGGCGAGCAAGCATTTCTGCGCGGCGCATTAGAAACAATAAAGCGCGATCGTCCGATAATGCTGCTGTCTATTTATCATAATTTCAATGATTTGTTTGATATAAAGCCGTTTATAGAATCGCTGAATTTGGGGTATAAATTCAAGATTAGTAAGCCTGTGGATTGTCCATTGCAAGAAATCCTGCTTATTTGCGAACCACAGGGATAGGGGACTCGGAGCAAACACCTGCCCCCATTTATGGGGGCAGGTGTGCGCACCGAGTTTAATTTCTCTCATTTCTGCTCCTTTTTCCTGCTCATTGTTCCTAATAAATCCCTTGCTTTTTGGAAAAAACTCTGCCATAATTTGCGGGCTTTCCAGGGCGGGCGGAAACGCAATTCATACAACCCCGCAAGACCTTTGACAATAACTGACGGCTATGGGCCGTGGGCTATGGGCCAAATGGCAAACTTTGTGAAAAACTCTTTATGAAAGATATCTCCAAAGATTTATTTAATCCTTTGTCCGGCGAAGATTTCGCGACACTGTTCAACAATACTTATGGCAATCAGGAAACCTTGCAGGGCTATGGCACCAAGGGCACCGTCAAAGATATAAAATCAGACTTCGTTTTGGTTGATGTCGGCCTGAAATCCGAAGGCCGCGTGCAATTGAAAGAATTCGGCGCAACCCCGCCAAAAGTCGGCGACATTATTGATGTATTTGTAGAGCGCTATGAATCCCGCGACGGAACCGGCGTATTGTCTTATGCCAAGGCGCGCGCTGAAAAAGCCTGGAAAGATTTGGAAAAGGCCGTTGCAGACGGCGTTGATCCGACAGGAACTATTATGGAAGTCGTCCGCGGCGGATACACCGTTGACCTGGGCGGCGTGTTCGCGTTTATGCCGTCATCCCAGGCCGATCATCGCCCGATCCGCGATGCAAAGCAACTGGTCGGCATCACCGACAAATTCCGCGTTTTGAAAATGGACGCTCTGCGCACCAACGCGATCGTATCGCGCCGCGCGATTCAGTCCGACTCTATCGCAACCGCACAGAAAGAAGCGATGAAGAATATCTCGCTGGGCTCTGTCCTGGAAGGAACCGTAAAGAACATCACCGATTACGGCGTGTTCATTGACCTGGGCGGCATAGACGGATTGCTGCACGTTACGGATCTGTCCTGGAAGCGCGTCAACCATCCGCGCGAACTGGTCCACGTCGGTCAGAAAATCAAAGTCAAAGTCATTCAATTTGATCCGGAATCGCACCGCATATCGCTGGGCGCAAAACAGCTGGAAGAAGATCCGTGGGATACCGCGTCCCGCGCGTTCAATATCAGCGACACAATTTCCGGCAAAGTGTCATCCATTACGGATTACGGCGCGTTCGTGGATTTGGGCAACGGCATAGAAGGCTTGGTCCATATGTCCGAACTGTCCTGGACGAACAAAAATATTCATCCCAGCAAAGTCTTGCAAAACGGCCAGGAAATCAATGTTATGGTCCTGGGCATAGATCAGGACAAACGCCGCATTTCATTGGGCTATAAGCAATTGCAGGGCAATCCGTGGAAACAGTTCGCGGACACTCATAATGTCGGCGATGTCGTGACGGGCCCGATCAAGAACACTACCGAATTCGGCTTGTTCGTGGCATTGACGCCGGAATTGGACGGAATGGTGCATATTTCCGACTTGTCTTGGGACGCGTTGAGCGAAGAAGAATTAAAGAAATTCACTCGCGGCCAGGAAGTAACTGCAAAGATTCTGGACATCAATCCGGAAAAAGAGCGCGTTACCCTGGGCATCAAGCAGATGACCAGCGACGGCGGCGACGGCAAAGTTTCTTTGAAGAAAGGCGCGGTATTGTCCGGCACTATATCCGAAGTAAATCAGGACGAATTGATTGTAGCATTGCCTGGGGAATCCAAAGGCGTTATCCGCAAGACCGATTTGTCTCGCGACAAGGAAGGCCAGAATACTGCAAAGTACAAAGTCGGCGACGCAATAGAAGCATCTGTGGTCGCAGTGGAAGATAATATTGTGAAATTGTCTGTCCGCGCGTTGCAGGCGGCTTTGGAAAAACAAGCGGTCAAGGATTACGCGAATCAAGCGGATTCCGGCTCTGTCTTGGGCGACATTTTGGGCGCCGCGTTTGAACAAAGCAAACAATAAATCAAAGGCAGAGGGCAAAAGGCAAAAGGCAGGATTTTGATATTTCAACTTTGAACAATGTTCTAATTTGAGAAATTAAGCTCCTGCCTTCTGCCTTTTGCCCTCTGCCTTTCAAAGGTACAGCTATGCCAAAAAATATGATTGTCATTATGGGCGGCCAGGGCAGCGGCAAAGGAACCCAGGCCGCGATTCTGCGCGAAAATCACAATTATAATTATATTGAAACCGGCGCGATTTTTCGCGGGCTGCCCACGGATTCGGAAATAGCGAAACTGATCGCTCGCGGCGAATTGGTGCCCGATGAAAAACTGTTTCCGCTGGTGTCCGGGAAAATCGCGGCGGGCGGCGATGCTGATGTCTTGTTTGACGGATTTCCCAGAACTCTGCCCCAGGCGAAATGGCTGTACGATTTCGCGCGGCAAGATTATAAAATGACGGTTATTTATTTTGATCTGCCGGAAAAAGTTATGATTGAAAGAATAAATAATCGGCTGAAAACCGGCGGGGGCAGGGCGGATGATTCGGATATGGCGGCCGTGCGGAAAAGACTGAACTCGTTTCAGACGAAAACAATGCCCGCGATAAAGTTTTTTCAGAACGCAACGGGAATAAGATTTCTTGATATTGATGCGACAGGAACGGTGGAGCAAATCGCCAAAGAAATAAAAGCAAGATTAAGATAGCGGTTTGTTGGGGATTTGATGCGTATAAAACTCGGTGGTAATTCCCCTTTCCCCCGGAAAGGGGTGGCCACGAAGTGGCCGGGGTATGGGTCATAAATAATTTTATATCCATTACCCCGTCGCGCTACGCGCGCCACCCCTTCGCCAGCGAAGGGGAATTTTTTTAGATTGATTTTATAAATTAAATGTATATAATACACGGGACTTGTGGGGTCATAGCTCAGTTGGTAGAGCGCCACGTTTGCAACGTGGATGTCGTCAGTTCGAGTCTGATTGGCTCCACCACACTTCGCCGCGTACGCAGCTTCGTGTGGCTTCGCCACGCGAATAGCGAGCAGTTTATAGCGAAGTAGTGTCGCCCGAAGCGCATAGCGCGAAGGGGGACAAAAAGCACGATTATTTCTGCGGGAATAAAACCAAACGCATTGCGTTATTTTTTTGGCCTTGTGGCGGAATGGTAGACGCTGAGGACTTAAAATCCTTTGGTTATAGCAACCGTGCGGGTTCAAGTCCCGCCAAGGCCACCAAATTTTCAAAAACAATCTTAACTCAGCTTTTCAAATACCAATCATAAAATCCGTGCACGCCATCTTTCAATCCTATCTTTGGTCCCCAGCCCAGCCCGCAAATCTTATCCCCGTCCATTAATTTCCGATATGTTCCATTCGGCTTGCTTTTATCCCATTCCAAGGCCCCGTCAAATCCAACAGTATCTTTTGCAATATCTACCAGATCGCGCAGCAATATATCCGTACCCGATGTTATATTTATTAATTCCCCAATATCGGCAGCATCTTTATTCTGCATAATATAAAGGCACGCGCCGGACAAATCGTCCGAGTGCATAAATTCGCGGTACACATTTCCGTCGCCCCACAAGACCGCGCGATCCGCAAAGGCCCCGACTTGATTGCACGTGGATTCTATTGAGCCGTCATCATTCAAATTTATCTTCGCATCAATGCCCCAGCCAAGCTTATTTTTTCTCAGATCTTCACGCAAAGCGGCAAAGTCCCTGTTCTTTAACAATTTCGCCAAATGAAATCGGCGGATCAGCATCGGCATTATATGCGCTGTTTCCATATTGAAGTTATCGCCGGGACCATAAAGATTGGTCGGCATAACGGAAATAAAATTAGTCCCGTATTGCGCGTTATAATGAGCGCACATCTTTATCGCCGCAATCTTTGCAATCGCATACGCTTCATTTGTCTTTTCCAAAGGACCGGTCAATAAATCGGATTCTTTCATAGCGCCGGTTATATTGCCGGGATATATGCAGCTGCTGCCAAGATTAAGTAGTTTTTTCACCCCGCATTTGCAAGCCGCGTTAATAACATTCGCCGCAATCATCATATTGATATAGATAAAATCCGCGGGATAAGTCTTGTTCGCCATAATCCCGCCGACTTTCGCCGCCGCCAGGAACACATATTCCGGACGCTCTTTGTCAAAAAATTGCTCTACATCCGCCTGGCGCGTCAGATCCAGTTCTGCCGATCCGCGGGTTATTATGTTGTCGTATCCCAGCGCCTTCAAACGCCGCATAATCGCAGAGCCGACCAATCCGGCGTGCCCAGCAACATAAATTTTAGAATCTTTGTTCATTATGCGCCTCTGAAATTCTCGTACCCGTTGGTTTTAAGCAATTTCTCGCGCCGCGCCAATTCCAAGTCGGATGCGACCATTTCAGACGCCAGCGCATCCAGATTATATTTCGGAGCCCAGCCCAGCGTTGACTTGGCCTTGGACGCATCGCCCAGCAGCAACTCTACCTCTGCCGGACGGAAATATCGGGAATCCACGGCTATAAGCGTTTTGCCGGATTTTTTATCTATTCCCTTTTCATCCATTCCTTTGCCTTGCCAGATAATCTCTGTACCCAGCTTGCCAAAAACCAATGTGCAGAAATCGCGCACTGATGTCGTGGTGTTTGTCGCCAATACGAAATCGTCCGGCTTTTCGGCCTGCAATATGCGCCACATACCTTCCACATAATCTTTGGCGTGTCCCCAATCGCGCTTTGCGTCAAGATTCCCCAGCAACAAAATATCTTGCAAACCCGTAGCGATGCGGGTTGCGGCCATTGTAATTTTTCTGGTGACGAATGTTTCGCCGCGCCGCGGGCTTTCGTGATTGAAAAGAACCCCGTTGCTGGCGAACATACCGAAAGATTCGCGATAGTTAACGGTAATCCAATATCCGTATAATTTTGCGACTGCATACGGACTGCGCGGATAGAAGGGAGTTTTTTCGGACTGAACAGGCTCTTGAATCAAGCCGTATAATTCCGAAGTGCTGGCCTGATAAAATCGCGTCTTTTTTTCAAGACCGTTCGCGCGGATTGCCTCTAACAAACGCAGGGTGCCCAAAGCATCTGTATCGGCGGTGTATTCTGGCACATCCCAGCTGACCTTTACGTGCGATTGCGCGCCCAGATTATAGATTTCGTACGGCTGAATTTCTTGAATTATGCGCATCAAATTGCTGGAATCAGTCAAATCGCCATACAGCAGGCGCAAATTCGGGTTGTCAATCAAATGATCTATGCGCGCGGTATTATAGGAAGAGCCGCGGCGCTTTATTCCAAAAACATTATAGCCTTTGTCCAGAAGCAATTCCGCCAAATAAGATCCGTCTTGCCCGGTAATGCCCGTTATTAACGCATTTTTCAATTTTTACTCCTTTTTCGGAGAGTATAAAGTTTTTTAGTACAAATACAAATAAAAAACGACCGAATGGTCGTTTTGTTATCTTGGCAGCCCCAACCGGATTCGAACCGGTGTTCTCGCCTTGAAAGGGCGGTGTCCTGGGCCTCTAGACGATGGGGCCGAAACTGACGAATAAAATTATTCAATCATTCGGTGCTTTGGGCTAAAATTTCTGCCTGTTTTACAAAGCCCGCTGATTCTGACACACATCAAACCCAAAGTCAAGCTTGTTTTTTCCTTTATCCGCGGCGAACATTGACATTGAACAATCCTGCAAGTCTTTGCGCAATATTGTTTTGCCGCTTCATATATCCCGCAGCAGGAATCACAAGTTCTGTTTCTGACATTTCCAAAGCAACCGGCTTTTCCGTCATCTCAATGGCCGCAGAATTATTAACAATCAAATCCGATACGCCAACTTTCAAATTCGTTTCCGTATTATTCAAGCGCTGATGATTGATTTTGTCCAGAATAGGGCGATAAAAATTATCAATCGCTTTGCGAAAATCAACCGTCGGAATAACGGAGCGGCCCGACATATACGCAAGATAGTTATCAAGTTTTTCATTCAATTGCGCGGAAAGTTTTGCAACAATGGCTGAATCTTGCTGCAATTGCTGTGGATTCGGTTTTTCCAAATCGGAAAAATCCAAAGGTTGTCCCAAAGAATCCAACATAATACTATTGTCGCTCATTTTATAATTTCCTTTGCTAGGCTTTGCACTGAATATAATACATTATTACATATTTGTCAAATTATTAAAAAAACACCCTTGCGGATGTTTGTTTTTATTTCTGGCTTGCCGCGCGTTGCCTTGGCGAAGTGTGGCAGGATTGACGGGTTCCGGCCTGCGCCGGAATGACAACGACACCAGTGCGTTGACATACATTTGTGATAACTGGCGGGATTGACGGGGCTCGAACCCGCGACCTTCTGCGTGACAGGCAGACGCTCTAACCAACTGAGCTACAACCCCAAAGGCGAACCCTATTTTACATACTTTTTTAACAAAATCAAGCCAAAAATACACATCAAATCGGACTATACCAACAGCTGTCCGTATATGTATACAAACCCGTATTATCATAATAAGACGAACCTGCCCATATATTGCAATCCTCTATTGAATATCCAGGCCCATACTCATCATAAATATCCTGATCCGGAACGCTATATCCATACTGTTCTTCGCCATATTGATTAAAACCTGCAACCGGGCATTGCTCACAACTTCCGCTGCCATATTCATCATATTCGTTTATGCGGCATCCGACTTTGCAGCTACAATACTCTCCATAATTCGTCGTGGCCGAATTGCAACGCCGTTCCGCCCAAATATACCCGTCTGTGCATTTATAGTAATTTTGCGGCTCGCAAGGATTTTGCGCAGCGATAACATTGGCGCTGCACGATAATATCCCGGTGGCCGGATCTTTTGGGCCGCGGGCTTTGGAACAATAATGCTTGTTATTATATGTCGTAGAGCTGCAAGATTCGTGGCAAATCCCGTCGGTACACGCACTGATGGCAAATTCCCCAATCTCTGACGCCCAGGTATCAATACAGCAAGAGTTCCCGCCAAAATCTACATATCCATACCGGCCAGTGTATCCGCCGCTGCAATTGGAACACGCCACATTTGCAGCACCAAACGCAGTACAATAAGCATAACCGTTATTGCAAGTTCCAATCGCTGACGCGGGCGCGACAAAAGAAATAAAAATCAAAAAAACAAAAACTTTTTTCATAATAAATCACCGCCCTTTATTTTCTTTCATTGCATCTAGAATTTCTGAGTTATTATCGCGCACAGATTGAATTTCCGGATTTTCCATCAAGTGCTTCACATACTGTTCAATTTGCAGCATCATTTTTTTTCTTAACGAATCGCTAACCGCGTCCAGCAGATTAAACCCGTCATAGTCAAACATTTCGTGCAGAAATTCCGAAAAATCCGAAAGCTCTTCGCTTTTTCCAATGTTTATCTGGGACTCTGTAATATCCCATTCTATGTTCTTTGGAATTGTGTATCCGGAAAAGTCATCCAAATGACGGTCCAGCCAATCCAACAAGGACAGCGCGATCGCATCTGCGTCCTTTTGATCTAATTCTTTGATTTTTATATTTCCGGAACCGTCAGAGCGCTTTTGTATCAAGTGCTTTGCAAGAATCGTATGATCGCCGAATACCGCTGCAAATTCACGCAGGCCTGCAATTTTTGCCAGATCTTTTTTTGGGAATTCCACTTCGCCCGCGCTGTATTTCGTGCTGGTTTCGCGAAAAGTTTTATTAGACGATTTATGAAGGTTCTGCGGATCGTTCCACCAAAGCGCAATGTCGTTTGATTGGGAAGGGAAACCGTCTTGGAATCTGCCGGTCAGCTGAATTGCTTTTATTTTATCAAGAAGCCTTTTCCCCTCTGATGCCAATTCATTGCACAGCTGATATTCCAGCAATTGCGAGAAATCCAGGCGCCCCAGTTTTATATTATTCATAATCTGGGAATGCTTGAATTCGTGCGAGAAATAAAAGAGCTGCTCGCGATTTATTGCGTCAAAAAGATTTGCGTATCTTTTATTTACCTTTGTTCCGGTTTTGAATAAATTCAATGTTATCAGATTCAGATTTCGCTGGAATGTCGCCATTGGAATATTTTGATTATTCAGGAAATCCAGAACTTCCGCATCTGTTTCAAATACGGTTGTTTCGGTCTGAATCCGCGGGTCGCGCTTTTTAACATCGCTGATGAATTGCATAAATTTGGAATTTGATAAAGAATAGATTGAATCTTCGTTCAGCTTTGGCCCGGGCGATTCCAGTTTTTCAATAAACGAAGCGACATTTGAAAATAATTCCGGATTGGCGTAAATGCTTTCAACTTGCTGTTTCAGAGAAGTTTTTTGGTCTGGCTGATTTTGAGCTTTTGCCTTGCCAAAACTCAGCACAGCGGCGATTCCCATTAACCAAAACAAACTGCCGTTTTTTCTTGTGTGTTTTTTGTTTTCATATTTCCTTGTTTTCTGCGACATTTTGCTGGTCTCCCTACTGATTCAGCTGGTACACATTAAACGGTGGTTTAATATGT
>JAIRZE010000037.1 GCA_031267375.1 Rickettsiales bacterium
AAAATTCCAACACCCTGCCCTTTATATCTTCGCGCACATCAGCGATTTTGGTATCGGCCGTATGCGGAATCGCGACTGTAATATCGCTGATATAAAGCGGCGTCGCGGCATTTTTATACTTCACGGAAACCAAGGTTTTTATATCCGGGCCATAGCGGTCGGATTTCCGGGCCATTTCAAGAAGCTTTTCGCCTATGAATTTTGCGGCGGCGTACGCCAAGCCCAATTTGGACGAATTTGAATTGTCCGCATAGCCGAAATAAATCCCCTGGTCGTTGAATCCTTTGTCAAAGCCGACGCCCTTTGCAATATCCGGCGATTGCCGGTTCACGGATATTTGGATTTCATAATCCGCGGCGGACAGCACATTTCCGCGGCCAAATTTATCTTGATTTTGCGCGGTATAGCCACATTCGCGGACGGCGTCCAGAATCCATTCGCGAACCTGTGGCGATTCAAGATCAACGGTAGTCGTGGCCTCGCCGCCGATATGAATCACAGGGGCGGATGTTTCGCCGCCGACGATAAAAACCTCTATCGCGGCGTGAGCGGGCTTTCCGTCGCGCTTGTAAATTTCGTTGATAAGTTTTGCTGATACTTGGTCCGCCAGGCGATCGGGATGCGCAGCAGACACAAACTCGGAAGTTTGAGTGTATGACATAGTTTAACCTTTAAGTTATTACGCCCGCGACAAACCGGCCTATTCCGACTTATCGGGCGTTATGCGGACGAAGGGAAACCGAGCGTACAAGTTCCCAATTTTTTGCGTTATTAGCAAAAAATTGTTGGAACGCGTCGCGAGATTACCCGACCCCAAAAGGGGTATTGCACGGCCACAATGCGGACGAAGGGAATTGTCATAAACCAAATCCGCATACCGGTATTTTATATGCAGTGGAGTTTTATTGCAACAAGAAAGCAAAAGTGAAAATTAATGTGTAAAACTCGGTGCGAATTCCCCTCCTATGGAGGGAAATTTCCACCGAGCTTATTTTTTCTTTTTCACTTTTTCTTTTTTAATTTTCTTTCCCAGAACGATTTCTTCTATCTCTTCGCGGGTCAGGGTTTCGCGCTTTAACAATTCTTCCGCCAGTTTCGCAACAACACCCTTATTCTTTGTCAGAATTTTCGCAGCGTCTTTATGCGCCGCGTTCAGCCATTCGCGAACCTCTTCGTCCACGGCCTGGGCCGTTTTCTCTGACGCATTTTCAAGCGATTCGCGCCGCCCGAAAGATGCCGACTGATTTATCGCGGCCAATCCCAATTTTTCAGACAAGCCCCATTTCGTAATGGATTTGCGCGCGTAATATGTGGCGGATGCTATATCCCCTTCGGCGCCGGTGGTTATTTTATCCGGTCCGAAAAAGATTTCTTCGGACGCGCGGCCCGCCATAGATATCGCCAGATTCGCGCGGATTTCAGACACGGTCATTGAAACTTTGTCATCAATCGGCAAGTGCATAACCATACCCAGCGCCCTGCCCCGCGGAATTATCGTCGCCTTGTGAATCGGATCCGCAATATCGCGGTAATACACGCTGACAAAGGCGTGGCCGGCTTCGTGATATGCGGTCAGCTTTATGTCTTCCGCGCGCATTTTACGGGTCTTTTTCGGCCCCATTAAAATTTTATCGCGCGCTTCTTCCAGGTCTTCTTTGTCTATCTTTTTGCGCCCGCCGCGAACCGCGTGCAATGCAGCCTCGTTCAATAAATTTTCCAAATCAGCGCCGGAAAATCCGGTCGTTCCGCGGGCCAAATCCTGCAAGTCCACCGAAGTCGCTACTTTTATTTTTTTCGCATAAAGGTCCAGAATTGCGCGACGCCCCGTTAAATCCGGCAGCTCTATATAAACCTGGCGGTCAAAGCGACCGGGGCGCAACAATGCGGAATCCAGCATATCCGGGCGATTCGTCGCACCGATTACGATAATTCCGTTATCGCCTGAAAAGCCGTCCATTTCAATCAGCAGTTGGTTCAGGGTCTGTTCTCTATCCTGATCGTTAAAGCCGTGCGACGACCGGCGCGCGCCGATTGCGTCAATTTCGTCTATGAACAGAATGCAGGGCGCGCTGCGCCGGGCCATTTCAAAAATTTCTTTTATTTTCGCCACACCCAGGCCAACGATAATTCCGGCAAAGTCGCTGCCCGACGCCGCAAAGAACGGAACATTTGCTTCGCCCGCTATGGCCCGCGCCAGCAGAGTTTTTCCGGTTCCAGGCTCGCCCGAAAGCAGGACTCCGCGCGGCACGCGCGCGCCGACATCTTTGAACTTATCACGATTTTTCAAGAACTCTACCACTTCCATTAACTCCGCTTTTTCAGCGTCAATTCCCGCGACATCCGCGAAAGTAGTTTTAGTTTTTCCGACCGTTATTTTCGTAGGATTCGCCGCTGTCAGACTGCGCGGCATTCCGCCGGACATCCCCCGCATTCCGCGGAAAATCCACCATATAAACAGCACGCCCATTAAAATCGGCACCCAGGTGCCCAGATGATCTATCCAGGATTTGGAATTATCTATGCTGATTTTTGCGCCGGCGCTGCTGATTTTTGCAAGCAATTCCGGATCATACGCGATTGTCGCGGTATACTTTTCGCCGCTGCGCAAAGTACCGACCGCATCATTTCCGCGAATGTTCATAGTCGCAATATCGCCTTGGCGGGCCAGCACATCGGAAAAAGACAGCTGCAATTCCGGAACCGCGGGCGCAGCGTTTTTAATTTCTGTCTTGTCGCCGATAATAAATGCGCGCGCGATAACAAACGCCAGCAGCAATACAAAAAATATAAAGTACGAGAAAGACCCGTCGCGTTTGCGGGCCGGTGATTTTACAGCTTTTTCTTTTAAGGTTTCTTTGTTCAATTTTTTCTCCTGAAACTGGCGCTTTCCCCTTCGGGAACAATGATGATTTTGTCGTTTAATCTGCGAATCGTGCAGTGGCCCAGTGTCCTCTTCATATTTGTTTGGGCCCGCATATCATATAACAAATCTTTTACGGATTGCAAGCGCGGAGCATAGGCAAGATTTCCGACACTCTGAATTACCCGCGACAAGGTTTTCAGCTGCAATTCCGTTGACAGAGCAAAGAATTCGCTTGCCGTCCAACGATTTTCCACGAATGCGGCCCTGGATTCCAGATCGTCCCGAGCGCGGGAAAGATTATCAATCGCCAGCAACAATCTTTCGTCGCTGATCCCAAGAGCCTCGCGCAACGCGGCGCGATTCTTGCGAATTTTAACGCGGGTGAATTTTTCGTCGCTGTTCATAGAATCATTAAAATATTCAATGCCGTTATCATCGCAATATTTTTTTAATTCATCGCGCGGGACTTGCAAAAGCGGACGCGCGATTATAATCCCGTCTCGCTGGCCCACTGCCCTGATTCCGCCCAGGCCGTACACTCCGCTGCCGCGCGCCAAATTCATCAAAAAAGTTTCAATCTGATCGTCCGCCTGGTGCGCGGTCATCAAAATTCCAATATTATGCGCGCGGCAATAATCCAGCATTAAATCATAGCGGGCCTTGCGCGCAGCGGCTTCCAGCCCGGCATCCGGCTTTGCGCCGGTCCAGTGCAAAGTTTCGTGCGCGATATTTAATTTCGCAGCGGCCTTTCCGACGGCGGCAGCCTCGGCCGCTGATTCCGGGCGCAATCCGTGATCTACGGTCAATGCCACGCCAGGCAATCCCGTCGCCGCGAACCAATGCAACAGAGCCATAGAATCCAGACCGCCGCTGATGGCCAAGGCAAATTTCTCGCCCGGATGCTTGCGGGCTAAATCTTCAATAAAATCAAAAAACTTCTTGTTCATAATTTGCCTATTTTATGATATAATCCGCAAAAATAAAGGAAAATTTTATGATTAAATCCATTGCAGTTTACTGCGGGCACCAATTCGGCACAGATCCGGCCTTTGCGCGCGACGCCGCAAAGCTTGGCGAATTATTGGCGCGGAATAAAATCAGACTCGTATTTGGCGGCGGAAATGTCGGATTAATGGGAACTATCGCGCAAAGCGCTTTGGATCACGGCGGCGATGCAATCGGCGTTTCAACCCATAATGTCATTGCCCTGCAAGAGCCTGTACACGAAGGGATAGAGGTTGAGATAGTGCACGGCGTGAACGAGAGAAAACAGAAAATGTTTGACCAATCGGATGCTTTCTGCATCTTGCCCGGCGGAATGGGAACTTTGAACGAGCTGACCGATGTTGTTACAATGCAGCAGATCGGGGAAACTAAAAAGCCGATATACTTTTTGAACACGGGAAAATACTGGGATATTTTCGGGCGGGTTATGGTGCATATGCAGCAGAACGGATTTATAGAGAATATGAAAGATTATAATATGACCGTCTGCGCCACCCCGGAAGAGTTGATCAAGAAATTGATATAATCTTGTCCCTGCTGGTGGTGCCGCGAATGATTTTAATGTCTGATTTGGCGACGCCGAAATGCGCCGCCAATAATTTTATCACGGCTTCGTTAGCCTTGCCGTCGGCGGCCGCGGCAGTCGTCCAGACTTTCGGCAAATCAACTTTGCTGTGCTTTGCCTTTGGAATAACGCGGATATTTAATTGCATTTATTTATTCAACTCTTTCAGAACTTCTTCAAAGTAAGGCAGCCGCGCGCCGGCCATAATATGCAAATGAAAATGAAATACAGATTGCCGTAAAACCGGGGCGTCCGCGCCTGCATTCGCCGATACATTGAAGTTTTCACGGACGCCCAAAATCTCCGCCGTCTTGTTAAAACATTCCCAGAATCCCGCCTGCTCTGCCGGGCTGGCATTTTTAGTAAAGTCCAGAATATTTTCGTATTCTCCGCGCGGGATAACCAGCGCGTGCTTTTCAGTCGCCGGATATAAATCCAAAAAAGAAACCGCATATTCGTTTTCATAAACCGGGCTATGGAACGGCACTTCGCCGCGAAGCATTTTCGCAAAGATATTATTTTTATCATACATCTTGAAATCCTTTTTATTCGGGCTATATTATAAGGCGTATCAAAAGGAGATGCAAATGTTAAAACCTTTACACAATTACATACTGCTGGAACGCATCGCGGAAGAATCAAAGACCGCATCCGGCATAATCATTCCAGATAACGCAAAAGAAAAACCGTCCACCGGACGCGTCATCGCTATCGGCACGGACGAATTGATAGAAGTCAATGTCGGGGAAACCGTACTGTTCGCGAAATGGGCCAGCAGCGCCAACGAAATAAAGCTGGACGGCAAAGATTATATTTTAATCAAAGAAACAGATATTTTGGGAATTTTATAAGGAGAATAAACTATGTCAAAAAACATAAGCTTTAATACTGAAAAAGTAAAGGCCGGCGTGAATACTCTGGCCGACGCCGTAAAGATAACTATGGGCCCAAAGGGGCGCACCGTCATTATTGAAAAATCATACGGGGCGCCCGTCGCGACCAAGGACGGCGTTTCCGTCGCAAAAGAAATCTCGCTGAAAGATCCGGAAGAAAACATCGGCGCAAAATTATTGCAGGAAGTCGCAAAGAAAGCCGGCGACAAAGCCGGCGACGGCACGACAACCGCGACCGTTCTGGCCCAGGCTATATTTAACGAAGGCTATAAACTGATTGCCGCCGGGATGAATCCTATGGATTTGAAACGCGGAATTGACGCGGCCGCGGCAGAGGTAATTCGCGATATTGACGCGCACGCAAAGCCGGTAAAGGACTCCAAAGAAATCGCCCAGGTCGCGACCATATCCGCGAACGGCGACGCGGGCTTGGGCGCGCAGATTGCGGACGCTATGGAAAAAGTCGGCAAGGAAGGCGTCATCACAGTCGGCGAATCCAAAGGCCTGGAAACGGAAATTGAAATCACCCAGGGAATGCAGTTTGATCACGGATTCCTGTCGCCCTATTTCGTAACCAACAGCGAAAAAATGCTGGCGGAATTGGACGGCGCGCATATATTGGTGTCCGAGAAAAAAATCACGGGACTGCAAGCATTGCTGCCGATCTTGGAACCGGTCGCGCAATCGGGCAAGCCGCTGCTTATCATCGCGGATGATGTAGAGAGCGAAGCTTTGGCGACATTAATCCTGAACCGTCTGCGCGGCGGATTGAAAGTCTGCGCGGTAAAGGCGCCGGGCTTTGGCGATCGTCGCAAAGAAATGTTGAAAGACATTGCAGTGCTGACTGGCGCGACAGTTGTCAGCGACGAATTGGGAATGACTTTTGAAAACATAACCCCGGCGGTGCTGGGCAGCGCGAAGTCAGTCGTCGTCAGCAAGGAAAGCACTTTGATAGTTGACGGCGCCGGCGATAAAGCCGCGATAAAAGCGCGCGCGGAAGAGATCCGCAAGACATTGGCAACTACAACCAGCGACTATGACCGAGAGAAGTTGTCAGAGCGCTTGGCCCGCTTGGTCGGCGGCGTGGCGGTTATCAAAGTCGGCGGTATGACCGAGGTAGAGGTCAAAGAAAAGAAAGACCGCGTTGATGACGCGCTGGCCGCGACGCGCGCCGCTATAAAGGAAGGCATAGTTGCCGGCGGCGGTATCGCGCTGGCGCGCGCGACGGCCTTGCAAAACGGCCTTGTGTCTAAAATCGCAAAGTCAGACGCGGACGCGAATACGGGCGCGGATATTACCAGCGGCGTTGGGATTTTGTTGCGGGCGTTATTGGCGCCGGTAAAAACAATCGCGGAAAACGCCGGGATAAACGGCGATGTCGTGATCAGCAAAATCTTTGAATCGGCGGATTATAATTTTGGCTATAACGCACAAACGGCCGAGTACGGGGATATGCTGAAAATGGGGATAATTGATCCTGCATTGGTGGTGAAAACGGCATTGCTGGCGGCAGCCAGCACGGCGGGCACGATGCTGACTACGGGCTGCGTTATTTCTGAAATTCCGGAAGAAAAACCTGCGATGCCTGGTATGGGCGGCGGAATGCCAGGAATGATGTAAAAGTAAAAAATAAAAAAGCAGGATGCAAAAACATCCTGCTTTTTTTATATATTGACTTGCTTGTTATATTATTATATCGTTATATCATAATATAACGATATAATAATATAATCATAACAAGTGAGAGAGATTATGAAGAATCTTTATTCCGCATTCAGCGCTGTTAAAAATGAAAAAGCTTTTTATGCGTTTCTGGCGGATTTATGCACACCGACAGAGATTCGCGAAATGTCCGAGCGCTGGAATATCGCCCAGCTTTTGGCAACCACACAAATGACTCAGAAAGAAATTTCAACAAAATTAAACTGCGCTATCGTAACGGTTAACCGCGTGGCCAGGTTTTTGAATGATGAAAAAAATGCCGGATATGAAACCGCGTTGCGCGCGATATTTCCCGCTGGTTCCATAAACATCTCTCGCCCCGGAAATCGCCCGGGAATAAAACGAAAAAGCAAAGATAAATAAATCATAGACAAAACAATCTTTACAGATTATTATGAAGTGAATTTATAAAAAAGGTATTAATATGTCTGTAAAAATTGTATTTGAATCGCACTCAACCACTTTTGATAATGAAAATAAAATCGCAAGCGGATGGTATGACGCGGAATTATCGCCGCTTGGCATTCAGCAATCATTTGAACTGGGCGACCGTCGCCGCAATCAAGGATTTGACGCAGTGTTCGTTGCCGACCAGTATCGCGCATACCAATCTGCGCAGATTGCCTTTTACGGGACAGATACAGAAATTATTATTGACCCGCGCTTGCGCGAATGCAATTATGGCGATATGAACCATACTTCGTCAAAAGAAGTTGAAGAGCAAAAAATAAACCGAATTTCAGAACCATTTCCAAATGGCGAAAGCTATATGCAGACATACGAACGAATGGCGGATTTTCTGAAAAATCTGGCGATGAATTACGACGGAAAGAAAGTCTTGATAGTTGGCGCGCGCGCCACTCAATGGGGAATAGAACATTTTATAAAAGGCACGCCTTACGAAACGCTGGTCACAACTAAATTCAAATGGCAACCTGGCTGGGAATATGAATTAGAAAACATATAAATGATTCCGTTATGAAACTGAATATCCCGACGGGCCTGATTTTTTTTCGCATCTTATGCATCCCATTTTTTCTTGGGCTTTTTTGGATCGGTGCAAATTACGCGGCCGCACTTTTATTCGCCGCCGCATCATTATCCGATTTATTTGACGGAATAATCGCCAGGCGCACCGGAAATTTCAACACATTTGTAAAGTTCGCCGATCCGTTGGCTGACAAAATGTTGATATGCTGCGCGCTGGTCGCGCTATGCGGCGCCGGCCTGGTCCCCGCTTGGTTTGTAATTTTAATCATATGCCGTGATTTTTTAATCACGGGATTCAGAATGTTCGCCGCCGCAAATGGCAAAGTTCTGGGCGCCGTCATAACGGGCAAGCTGAACACCGCGCTGCAAATGATTTTTATTCCGTGCATTTTAATTGGCGTTTCAACATTCATTCAAACCGGTCTGCTCTGGCTGATAGTAATAATGACGATAGTTTCAACAACAGAAAATTTCATACGGAACAAATCCATTGCAAAGCAAATATTTTGAATCTTTTGATAAAACCCGGATCGCATATATCGCGAACATTGTCCCAGATTCGCGGGCCGTCTTGATCATTCATCACGGCTTGACCGAGCACAAAGGCCGCTATGCAGATTTTATGTCGCGGCTGGGCGATGCCGGAATTTCCAGTCTGGCCTTTGATTTTCGCGGGCACGGAAAATCCGGCGGAAAGCGCGGCGACATCCGGAAATTTTCTGATTTGATTTCTGATCTGAACCTGTTCATTGCAATGGCAAAAAAAGAATTTCCGCATCAAAAAGTTATTTTATTCGGACATTCTATGGGCGGCCTGGTCGCCAGCGAGTACGCGGCGCGGCACACGATGATTGACGCGCTGATTCTTTCATCGCCGTCATTTTTTACGGCCGGGAAATTAAAGCTGCTGCGTTTTTTACCAATATTTATCTTGCGGAAAATATATATCAAAAAAACTTATGCGGAAAGCGCAGAAGCGCTGGCCTTTGCTTTGAAAGATGAAAATAATACGAACAGGTTCGCATTGTCTTTGGTCAAAATAGCGCTTGTTAATCCGCCGCGGCGAATTATAAGAAACCTGAAAAACATACGCGTGCCATTACTGTTGCTTGGCGGCGCGGGGGACCCTTTGGTAAAATCCGGAAGATTTTCGGAATTGATGAAGCGCTTTGGAACAAGCGACAAAACATTGAAAATTTACAAGAACGCAAAGCACCGCATAGTTCAAAACGAATCCGCAGAAGAATCAGCAAAAGATATAATTGGTTTTATAACGCGCTATTAAAAAATCCAGCGCTTTTATTATGATTAAACTCGGAGAAAGTTCCCCTCCTGTGGAGGGGAACTTGCTCCGAGCTTTATATAAAAATCAAAAACTGTACGATGCGCCAAGTGTCAGCATAAATTGATTCGGATCCCGCACTATCGGCGATTCCGCCGCAACACCGGTCAACCGCAAAACCTCTGCCGTGGATTCAATCGTCCAGGCACCCGTCAATTTATATTTTATATTCGCGCCAAAGTCTATGCTCTTTAATCCCGCCCGCGCCGAATATTCCGGATATCCGAACCAGGTCTGTCCCGATGTTATCCCAAAATATGTTTGATTATAAGTTTTGCTGCCGTAAATCGCAGTCGTATAAAACGACAGCTCTATCTTTTCACTGTATTCATAATTATACGCCGCGCCCAAGTTATAAGAAAATCCGCGATCGCTTTCTGATAATCCGTCCGTTATGCGAAAGTTGAAGATAAAGGGCTCTGCCTTCCATATCGTGTTTATGGTTGCCGTCGGGCGAATATGCTCTATATATTCTATCGGGTTATAGCTGTCGTCCAGATTCCGCCCAACCCGCCAGCGAAGCGCCGGCGCAAACAAAAAAGTCCGCGATTCATTCACGGGAATATAAACGCCAA
>JAIRZE010000054.1 GCA_031267375.1 Rickettsiales bacterium
TTGCGGCCTTCCGACACCCACGTCCTACGCTTGCGCTCGGCCGTGGGGCCCGTCGTCGCCGCAATGACAAAAAACGCTTTGCGTTTTTTGTAAAATCACACAAAATATGGTAAAGAGCGTTTTATAATGCTCTTTTCTATAAAGCATCACGTTTAAGGCGTCAAAGCTTCCCCGAATTGTCATTGCGAGCTAGCGAAGCAATCCCGTCCTGTCATTGCGAGTCTGCGTTAGCAGGCGAAGCAATCTTTTTCAAATTTGGGAAGTATAAAATTCCCTTGGATCCACAAGATTGCTTCGCCCCGGCCTGCGCCGGGGCTCGCAATGACAATGAAGTGACTTATCGTATAAACAAAAAGCGATGCTTCGTGGATCAGAGCATTTTATTACTTTAATCAATCATCATCTCATCATCGGGAACAGGATCACATCGCGAACGCTGGGCTGGTCCGCCAGAATCATCATCAGCCTGTCCACGCCGAAACCGAGTCCCGATTGCGGCGGCATGCCGTGTTCCATAGCGGTTATGAATCCTTCATCTATATCAAACGATTCATCATCGCCGGCGTCGCGATTTTTTACCTGTCCGATCAGTTCTTCGCGTTGGACCAGCGGATTTACCAATTCAGAATACGCTTTGCATAATTCGGATCCGACCGCGATCGCTTGAAAGAAATCCATCCTGCGCGGATCTTCGTCATTTCGCCGCGCCAGAGGCACCAAAACGGACGGATAGTTGAATATGATCGCCGGCTGGACAATCTGGTCGCGAATTTTGCGTTTGAAAACAAAATCGATCAGCGCGGGCACGGATTTGCAATCTTCCAATTCCGCCGCGACAAACAGGCCGCGTTTTATAATTTCTTTGCGCAGTTTTTCCGTGTCAATGAAATCCAAAACGTCCGCGCCCAATATTTCGTTCATCCGCGCGGTATAATCTATGCGCTCCCAATGGCTGAAATCCAGTTCCGTACCCTGGTATGATATTTGCAAAGTCCCGCGCAAGGCCATAATCATGTCTTGCATCATCTTGGTATAAAACTCAATATTGTCGTTAAAATCCCAATATGACGCATACCATTCAACCATTGTGAATTCTTGTAGATGCTGGGGGTCAATGCCTTCGTTGCGGAAATCTTTTGCCACTTCAAATACGCGGTCGAATCCTGCGGCCGTGACTTGTTTCAAAAACAATTCCGGTGAAATGCGCAGATAAAAATCTATATCCAATGCATTATGATGAGTGACAAAAGGCCGCGCCGCCGCGCCGCCCGCCGTGGATTGCAGTATCGGCGTTTCAACCTCTAGAAATCCATTCTTTACCATATATTCGCGGAACAGCTGCAAGAATTGGAATCGCATTCTCATCGTGCGGCGGGTGTCTTCGTTCGCGATGATGTCCAGATACCGCTGGCGATAGCGGGTTTCGGTATCGGTCAAGCCATGAAATTTTTCCGGCAGCGGGCGCAAAGCCTTTGCCAGGATTTCATACTTTGAAACCTTTATGGTCAATTCGCCCGCAGTTGTGTGATACAATTCGCCATCTATTCCGATAAAGTCGCCCATGTCCACATTGGCCTTCATGAATTTGTATTGTTCTTCGCCGATGTCTTCGCGCGACATGGAAAACTGAATTTCGCCGTCGATGTCGTATATGCGCCCGAACATCAATTTCCCCAGCCAGCGAAGCGCCGTAACGCGTCCCGGCACGCGCACCACCGCGCCATCCGCCAATTTGCGCGTATCTGCGATTGTGCCGCTGCGTTCGAATTTGTCTTTCCAAACGATTCCGTCGCGTGCGCGGATGTTTTCGACTTTTTGCAGGCGCGCTTCTAATTCATTGGTTGAAATCGGCGTTGTTGGTTCTGACATATTAATTCCCTTAAAGTTGCTTGGATCCCCGGATATTTTCTGGACAGCGCTGCGCGCTGCTGCGAAAATTCCGGGGATGACGTTTAATGACACTTTGACTATTAAAAAAGAGCGCATAAATGCGCCCGCGTATTTTGGTCGGGGCGCGTATTAGCTAAATTTTTTCGTGTTGTTAGACATGGGCGAATTATTGCATGAAAAAAATCAAAATGCAAGCAAGTTTGATAATTGCGGCAAAAAATTCTTGCAATCGAATAAAATCTATGCCAGAATTGGCGGCATGCGGGCGTAGCTCAGTTGGCTAGAGCGCAACCTTGCCAAGGTTGAGGTCGAGGGTTCGAGCCCCTTTGCCCGCACCAAAAGATAATCCCCCGTGAAAACGGGGGTCTATTGTATAGTGACCTTGGCTTTCGCCAGTCCTAAACTGTCCAATATATTGGACAATATATTTTTAGCATCCGTTCGGACTTTTCCGCCCAAGCCCTTGTTTTCATTACCTTTGTAAAAATTTGTACAAAAGCCTGAAAACATAATACAGTTATCAGCATGTTAGATAATGAAATTGATATTGTTTGTAAATTGACCGGCGCAAGTCCGGATCAAATCAAGTCGAATGACGAAGGGGTTCACAGTCGTGGATACATCGTAAACAATGGTGCCAAAGATGTTGGATATTATTGAAAAATATCCACGCTAGAATTACAGTTAATAATGCACGCCTTTACAAAGATAAAAAAATTTCCAAATTTTAACTTTCAATTCAAGAATCTGGAACATACAGAAAGAAGTGATAAAACATCCCGCATTATGCGGGATGTTTTATTGATAAGGACAATTTCCCCAAGAAAATGTTCCGGGATCATCGGTGGCCGTGCCCGCAGGAATAAAACAGCTTGTTGCGGATGTCATACCGGACGAGCCGGTGGTCGCGCCAGAAGTCGGAATGCCGGTCAAACCGCTTATCAGCGATAATGTAGAGCAAGCCGTGCATCCGGTGGTAGAGCTTGTCGGCGATCCATAATACCCCTTGGCGCATATGCAATTGGATAGATCCGCATTTAACGTCATACCAGTATTGCAAGTAGAGCCTATGCATCTTTGAGTGCAATTAGCACCGCCGATCCCCATACCCCCACTATCCTGACAACAAATGCTGCCCAGATAGCCGCCGATCGCAAATCCCGCCGTGCACGAGCTTCCCGTGCTGCAATACAAAGTTCCGTTAATAGTTGTAGATTGAGTGCTACATTGCCTATAGCCTGTGCCGGTTCCCTGACAGGACGGAATGCTTGGCGCGGGTTGACAAGTTGTTCCGGTGCCTTGGAATTGAACAGATGTACCTGCGCCATAAACAGAATTCATGGAACTGGAAGCCCAACCAAAACTATAATCTTTCGTTCCGTACGTGCATCCATCGCAAAAAGCAAAGTAAGCAACTTTATTGCTTCCGTCCATGCAATATTTATATTTCTTTGTTCCGCCATCACTGCAAGATATGGATTGGCTTTGCGGGGGCTGCCCAAGAATGGTATCCGAAGGCGCGCTTGTCATAATCGTTGAATTATATTCGCATTGGATTTGAATCCAACCCAATCCTTGACCTATGACAGCAGCCTGTGCGTTGCCAGCAATGAATATGGCAAAAACCAAACCAACGATCAACTTCCTTAAAATTATTCCCCCTGAATTTTTCATAATCCTTCTCCTTTATTTACATTCCGGCATGTATAGATTTCTGTCTCAGTTGTTGCAGTTTTGTATGATAACTCGCGTCATATTCCTGAGGCGGTATTGTTATGTTTAATACCTTCAGTGCTTCGCCTGTCTGGTTCAGCGTTTCGATTACTGCGGCCTCGCTTCGCAGGGTTTGCAATACTTCTTGCACCTTCTCGGAATAGATAAAGGAAAACAGTATATTCTTGAAC
>JAIRZE010000014.1 GCA_031267375.1 Rickettsiales bacterium
GAGCATGCAGCGCAACGGCGCAAAGCATTAACGATAGGGTAAAAATAAATTTTTCAACCGGTTTTATTTTTTCCGGCGGCAGGCTCGATGTTCCCGGACCTATGACAACGCCGACATACGGACGTTTCATGATGGACACCTGAACAAACGCGCCAGTGGGCACGGCAAAGGCAAGGCGGTAATCATATCCTGAATTCACCGCATTCGGAATCAGCACGCAGACAATATCATTAGGCTGGAACATTATCGATGTCTTTTTCAGTCGGCACGTGCGGGATTTCAATGTCTGCCACGTATTGATTCCGAAACCAGGTGCGCTGGCGCTTGGCATATTGCACTGTGCGCGTTTCCCAATTCTGCATGCATTCTTTTTCGCTGATAACACCCTGAATAAATTTTACCAGTTCCGATGCGCCAATCGCGCGCTCTTTTTCCCATCCGGCTGCGATTACGGCATGCGCTTCGCCCATTGCCCCGCCCGCCATCATTTCCGGAATGCGTTTTGCAATGCGAACACTTAAAATTTCTTTATGCGGATTAATAAGGATTTTGAACGCATCTGGCGCAACCGCGCCGCGCCGCGGCAATGCCTGCCACTCTGCCAGTGGCCGCCCGGTTTCAAGAAATACTTCCAATGCGCGCGACATTCGCTGGGGATCAAAAGCGTGAATTGTGGTGTGTTCTATATTTAATAGTTCCATTGCGTTCTGGGGATTGTTTTTTACAATTTCGCGGGCGCGGGCGCGGTTTACCTGGGAAATATCTGGTATGGGAGATATCCCATGAAGCAGGGCGTTGATATAAAATCCTGTGCCGCCGACAAAAATCGCAGGGTGCCCGCCGGCATGCGCCGCGGATAATTCTGCCCGCGCCAGTTCCAGATAATCAGCCACAGAAATTTGTTCGGCCAGCGGAAGTATTGAAAAAAGTTTATACGGAACACCGTCTATATCACCCGTTAACGCGCGGTTTGCAAATGGGGAAGCACTGATGTTTTCAATACCTGCATACATCTGGACGCTGTCGCAATTTATGATCACCCCGCCGATTCGCAGCGCCAGCTGGTGCGCGAAATCAGATTTTCCGGATGCCGTTGGCCCCGCGACTATGTAAGACGTCTTGTTCATAGATCGGATTATAAAATATAAAGAAAAAAGTAGGAAGTAAAAATAACTTGACAAATAATCTGATTATAATAAACTTATTAATATAAGTAAAAAAACGAATCGTTAATATAAAATAAAAAGGAACAAAACATGGAAAAGAAAGAAGTTTTTACACAGGAACAGAAAGATTTGCTGAACCAGCGCTTGTCCGAGATACGCGGCGGCATGAATAAAATGGATAAAAAAATCAAGCAGCTGAAGATTGCCTTGATATGTGTGCTGGGGGCGGCGATTGCGCCATGGGTGGTAATTGGAGTATCCGAACAACAGGAAAAAAACGCCATTATTAGCGAATGGGGCGCAGCGGATCAAGAAATCGATGGCATAGAGCTGTTGGATATGGATAAAGATGATTTGTCCAAAGCGAATCAAGAAAAGTATGATGCGGCGGAACAGGCCCAGGATGCCAATGTTGATATCTATAGGCCACGGCTGGACGAATGGTATAAATATTCCAAAGTTGCGAAGCTTTTCAGTCGCTAAAAGTTACAATCAAAACAAAACCCCGCGAAAGCGGGGTTTTTGGTTTGGAAAATTTACCAATGGATTTTAAGCCAAAGCGGGTGTATAATCGGCGCGTCCAATATAAAATGACAATTAATGAAAAGGAGTATTTTAATATGAGTAAAAAAACAAGAATTGCAATCAGTGGATTCGGGCGCATCGGTCGGCTTATTTTACGCGCGGCGTTGGAATCAAAACGCGATGATCTGGAATTTGTCGCCATCAATGACATCGCGCCGCTGGAACAAAACGCGTATCTTTTGGAATACGATTCCGTTCATGGCAGGCTGGACATGCCAATCGTTGTCGATGGAAGTGTCATCAGTGTCGGCGGGCATAATATCACCGTGGTTTCTGAAAAAGATCCTGCGAATTTGCCGTGGAAAGAACTGGATATCGATATCGTTATGGAATGCACAGGAATATTTACCGACGCTGACAAGGCGCGGGTTCATCTGGATGCGGGCGCAAAGAAAGTATTGGTTTCCGCGCCAAGCAATGGGGCCGACGCGACAATCGTTTATGGCGTGAATCATGATACTTTGACCGGCGACATGAAAATTATTTCCAACGGTTCATGCACGACAAACTGTCTGGCGCCCGTGGCCGCGGTTCTAGATGCTGCATTTGGAATTAAAGACGGCTGGATGACAACCGTGCATGCTTATACCGGCGACCAGCAATTACTTGATAAAAATCACAAAGATCCGCGCCGCGCGCGCGCGGCCGCGATGTCCATGATTCCGACATCAACCGGCGCCGCGAAAGCAATCGGATTAGTTCTGCCAAAACTTTCCGGAAAATTGAATGGCGTTGCAATCCGCGTTCCGACGCCGGACGTATCCGTTGTCGAATTGGTTGTGAATCTGAATAAATCTGTGACAGATGCGGATGTCAACAAAGCAATGAAAGACGCATCGGAAAAGGGCCCATTGGCCGGCATTCTTGGATACAATGAAAAACAGCTGGTGTCTGTGGACTTTACGCATGACAAGCGGTCAAGCATATTTGATTCTACATTGACCAAGGTTGTTGACGGCACACTGCTTCATGTGACAAGCTGGTATGACAATGAATGGGGCTTTTCAAACCGCATGTGCGACACGGCGGTGGAAATTGGAAAACTGATGTAAAAAAATCGCGGCATAGCCGCGATTTTCGTTGTTCGTTGCTCGTTATTCGTGGTTCGTGATAGTGATGGTGTTTGTGAAATTTGCCGTGGTCTAATTCCTCTCCTTCGGACAGATTGTTCACATTATCTTGAAGGGAAAGATTTTGTAATATGATCCTTCACTCAGGGTATTGTGCCATAAATGTTCCTCTTTGGCCGTCATTCCGTTGCGCGAAGCGACAACGGAATCCAGGTTAATAAGGCAAGTTTGCTTTTTATTACCTGGATTCCGGCGTTCCCGCTTTGCGGGCCGCCGGAATGACGGCATTGATTGTT
>JAIRZE010000060.1 GCA_031267375.1 Rickettsiales bacterium
GTTGACGGATTTCAAAACGATTATACGATAAGCCCGATAATCAAAACCGCCACCAACAATATTTTCGGCGACGCCACTGACATAGCCAATTTGACCGAGGCCACAAATCAAGAATCTGAAAAAATAGATCCGATAAAGCTGGCGCAATTCAAAAATTCCAGAAATCAATTCGGCTATGCCCAGTTGCTGCGCGATATGTACGATCCGTCAAAGGAAGGCAGCAAATCCGCTTTCAACAGCCAGTTTGCAAATCACGAAGGCTCTGAAATTACAAAGCCTATGGATTTGGTCGTCAAAAACTTTGACTATTCAAAACTGGATGGAAAGTTCACGGACCAGCGGAATTTCTGGGAAAGTGTTCAAAAAAATATTGAAGATTGGTCCGAAGATCATATTCTGAAACTTTGGAAGCGGAATCTGCGGCATAATTATATAGAACCCAACGCCAAAGGCGTCGTGGACGCTATCTGCAAGTTGGAAATTTCGCCAGAAAAAGGCCTGAAAGAAATTCTGGCAAAGAAAGCGGACATCAAAAAAATAATCTTACAGAAATCGCCGGCTTCTGAGAAAGGCTTTGATTTTCTGTGCGAAGTTTTGGAAAAAATCAATGCCAGCGGCGATATGAAAAAGGCTTTTGCCGGCGCTTTGAAAAATGGCAAAAAGGCAGAGGCTGTCGCAAAAGAAATCATAAAGGCCGCAATGGCGCATCAGCCGCCAAAAGTTGCCGAGGCAAAGGTTGCGCTGGAAACGCTGGCTGTTATGCGCTATGACATATTTTCGGCAGAACGCGGCAAGGATATGTCCAAGGCGATTATGGGCGCGAACTTTTTTGACGGCGCCAGCTTTATGAAAAACGACGGCGTAAAGTTTATTATCAACGCCGCGCAAAAGACATTTAACTTGGGACTGAACGGGGCTTTTTGGGCCGGGGTAATGGGCCGCAATCTTATCCAGCACGCGCGTGGAAAAATATCACCGGAAGATATTGATGCATTGACCAAGTCTATGGACAAGATAAAGGATAATGCTGACAGGTTTGGAACTTTTGAATCTGCAACCGCGGAGCAGCAGCAGGCCAAGGCGCGATATGATGACTTTGAAACACAGCATCAGGCCTTGTTTGCGGCCGCAGGCGTGAATAGCGCCGATGATTATATGGGCAGCATAGAGGTCTTGGAAGAAGAAAAAACTGATCTGCAAGACGAATTGGCGCGGGATCAAAATTATAAAAACTTTATAACCGAAGCGCAGGCTTTTATCGCAAACCCTAATGCGCACGCCGGATTTACAGATGAATTTGAATCTGAATTCGCGGTTTATTACAATACATTGCCGGCAATGAGCCGACTGAATGCGGACTATACCACATTGATGCCGGGATTCCTGCGATACTGCCAGCAAAAGGTTCAGGCGCACGGATTATCACAGGCTCAGATTCAGCTGAAACAGGCCAGAATAGGCGTGTTGAATCAAGATATTGCGAACCGTCAGGTGCAAATAAACAATATTCGTCCGGATTATATCAAATTGAAATCCGAATTGAATGTCGCGAATGATATATTGAAGTTCCAAACAAAGAAACGCAACGAACGCGCGGAAGAGCGCCTGCCGCACGATCCGAAAGAAGCCCCGATGAATGATGATGAAAATACCAGGGTTTTGGCGCATTTCTGGAACGCGTGCAACGGGTATGATTTTGGTTTGAATGTAAACGATTATAATTTCTTGAAAGCGCATAAAATGCAATCTCAGAAGCTGCAATTCAACGCGGCTGTAAAAGATAGGTTGTAATAAAACACTCTGTTAAACAATTTGTATCTTTTTTTGACAAGGCGAAGCCTTGTCATTGCGGACCTCGGTCCGCAACAGGGCTAAGAAATTACAATGTTTTTTATTTACTCGCTATCGCTCGCAGGTTAAAAGCCCTATTGCGGCCTGCGCCGCAATGACAAAATTTCTTTCAGAAATTTTGAAAAAGATACAAATTGCTTAATAGAGTTTAATACAAAAGTGTTCAATATATTGGACACTTCTCTTTTCACTTTCTAGCCATTACTGGTAAACAAAAAAACTTGTCCAATATATTGGACACTTTTTTTTAGTATCCATTAATTACTATGAATAATCATCTGTACTAATATAGTTATCTTGAAATTAAACTCAGAGCGTCATTGCGAGGCGGCGCGCAGCCAAAGGCGTAGCGCTAACGAAGCAATCCAGATAATAGAGTGCCGCCGCAAAGCGGCGACTGCTTTATAAAACTGGATTACCGCGCCGCTTCGCGGCTCGCAATGACGCACCGTGTTTAATACACAAGCGATAGAAGGCACTAAATTATTTGGCGCAAGTGTAAGTAATGTATCTTTTTAGACACTTTTCCTAAACGCCGCGCCAGCGGCGTCATCCCGACGAAGGTCGGGATCCATTGCGCCGCAGGCTTTAACCTGCGAAGCAGTTTGTCGCACAGGTTTTCGCTGATGCGAAAATTAAGGCCTGCGGCGCAATGGATCCCGGCCTTCGCCGGGATGACGAACACTTCGTGTTCGTTTTGGTGTTATTCTGATTCTAAAAAGATACATTACTTACACTTGCGCCAATTATTTAACAAAGCGAAAAACTATATTGATTTTTTGTGCGGTTTATGATATAGTCGCTTACAATCAGAGCACTGCCGTCCGGCAGTGTTTTTTTATACAAATCGCTCAGCGCTACTAATCGCCGAAGGCGACTCCTGCCCCCTTGTGGGGCGGGATAGAGTTGGCTTACGAGTCTCGCCGCAGCGAAGCGAAGGCGGACGAGTTAGCAACTCTTGGGTGGGGGTATTTTAGTGCACGCCCCACCACCACCCAAGATTGCCAGCGGCAACAAGTTGCCGGGCAATCTATCCCGCCCCACAAGGGGGCAGAAGTCGCTTCGCGATTATAGGGCAAGAGTACTAATAAACCTGTCTGAATAAATATCCAAAGGCAACGCGAAGCAAAAAACAAACAACAAGGAACCAATTATGACACGAATAATTCAAATAAAACGCGGAAATGCCGCGCAAAATAACAACTTCATCGGCGCCGCCGGCGAAATCACTATGGACACTGATGCAAAAACCGTCCGTATTCACGACGGCGAAACACTCGGCGGAATTCCCCTGGCCCGCGCCGATTTATCAAATGTCAATACAGAAAGTATTGGCAACTGTGATTCCGCTTTTGATATCGCCGCCGTGCCGACGGATTTTTGGGATGTTCTGTTTGCTGCGCACGGCGCGGCGGGCGGTGGATTATTGGCGGAAAGCGCCCTGGCACCTGTTGTCGCCACCGGCGTTCTGGAATATGTTTTCGCCGGCATCACTGCCCAGAAACAGGCAGATATAGTTTTGGTTTGCCAGGCAAGCGATGCCGGATAT
>JAIRZE010000062.1 GCA_031267375.1 Rickettsiales bacterium
CCGCAGAATACAACCATTGTGAGAAATCAATGCACGAAAGCTACACACACACACACACACACACACACACACACACACACAACTAAACCGTTAAATGCAATTTCGGCAAACCTGAAAGGTTTGCCGTGATAAAAAAATTCCGTCAGATTTTTCCCGTATTTATATTTGCATTTTTTATGCCAGTTGCGGCGCGTGCGGATATCGCAAGCACGGATTATATTCGCCGACAAATTGCAACGCTTACGGGAGTTTCTGTTTCAGGCACTGCTAATAATACGGCCGCAAAATCATATTTGCTTTCCGCTATTGATGAATTGAATCAAGTGGCGCCGTATTCTGTGGCTACGAATTATTCCGGCACTATTGACGGCGCAGGTGTTTTAGGCACGAGCGCGGTAAATAGTCTTATTACATCTTTGCATAATTGTTGGGCGGCGGGCGGATATAAAAACGGAACAAAATGCGAGATTTGTCCAAAGAATTATTATTGTCCGATGGACAGCAATGCGGCCATCTCGTGCGAAACAGTTGGCGCTGGATTTATAACAATGTTTACAGGCGCGAACGGTGCAGATAAATGCTATTGTATGCCGAGTTTTAGCTCCGCTGGATCATATAAAGTTGAAACCGAAGACGATTTATTTGGATATTGGACAGTTTCTGGTGCTACATTCAATGGTTGCGGATATGGCGGATATAGTGTGAATGTATCGGGAATCAGTAGATGTTCGTCTAGTGGCGGGTATGCTCGCGGACAAAAAATAACCAGCGGCGAACCTGCGGATGATAATGGTCAGTACTGTTGGTGCAAACTTGCTGATATATCATCAGGAACTTTGATTGGGGAATCTCCGTGGGTATTTAATATGGATTATTCAACCGGTGAAAACTGCATAAACAAAATTACAGATTGTTGCGCGGATGATTTCAAAAACAATATAATTGCTCCATTCCGAGAGAATATATTATCCAACTGGTTGCCAGATGAAATTTAATTTTCAAATTCGCAGATAATCATAAAAGACCTGCATAATCGCTGATGCGGCGCGCCACCTGCGCACAACCGCAAACGCGATTTCCAGACCGGCGCAATAACGCGCCGGTTTTTTATTCCACTTTTACAAAAAGGAAAACTTTATGTCTGTATCAATAGACCAAGGCTTCATCAAACAGTTTGAAGCTGATGTTCATCTTGCTTATCAGCAGATGGGCACAAAGCTGCGTTCCACAATCCGCAGCAAATCCGGCGTTGTCGGCGCTTCCACCACTTTCCAAAAAGTAGGAAAGGGCGTTGCAAGCACCAAATCCCGCCACGGAATCGTTCCCGTGATGAACCTGAACCACGAGCCCGTTGAATGCATTTTGCAAGATTACTATGCCGGCGACTGGGTTGACGCTTTGGATGAATTAAAGACAAACATTGACGAGCGTCGCGTTGTTGCGTCCGCGGGCGCATACGCTTTGGGCCGCAAAACTGACGAGCTGATCATCAGCGCTATGTCCGGCGCGACCGCAAATGCCGGAACCTATGCCGCAGGCTTGTCCAAAGACTTGATCTTGTCCGCCATAGAAAATTTGAATGCGAATGATGTGCCGGACGACGGCCGCAGATTCGCTGTCATCGGCGTGCGCCAGTGGAACGAACTGCTGGGCATAGAAGAATTCACTTCTGCGGAATTCGTCGGAAATGAAACCCCGCTGGTATCCGGATTTGAAACAAAAAAATGGCTGGGAATCGTGTGGGTCTTGCACAACGGATTGCCGGTGTCCGCAAGCGGCCGCGACTGCTTTATATATCACTCGTCCGCCGTCGGCCACGCCTGCGGCCAGGAAGTCAAGTCTGACATCAGCTGGCACGGCGAGCGCGCCGCGCACTTTATCAGCAATTCTATGAGCCAGGGCGCCGCCCTGATAGATGTTGATGGAATCGTCCGCATCAAGTGCAAAGAAGTCTAACCAGAAAAAAAAGGAGCAGCAAATGGCATTTGCTAATAAAAACTTGTCCGTCATCGCGTATGCGAACGGCTTTACTTTGTGGCATTACGCCGCGCCGGAAACCGTCGCCGCAATATCCGCCAGCGGATATTTCAACAATGTCAAAACATTGATGAATGTCGGCGACATCGTCATTGTCAATGGTTCCGATTCTGTCGGACTGAAACGAGTCAGCGCGGTTGCGGCCAATCTGACCGTCGCGGCATTGGCTTAAAAAATGCGGGCAAAGCCCGCATTTTCAGAGTAGAGAGTAAAGAGTAGAGAGTTAAGATTAATATCTCTAATCTTTACTCTCTACTCTGCCGCGAAGCGGCGATACTCTCTACTCTAAAAACCGAAGGTTTTTTCTATGCTTACGAAAATTGATTTATGCTCTATGGCTTTGTTGAAATTGGGCGAGGCCCCGATTTCTTCCTTTCACGAAAATTCGGCCGCAGCAAAGCTGGCCCAGACTTTGTTTGAGCCTGCTATGGACTCTCTGATTGCGTCGCATCCGTGGCGATTCGCGCAAAAGAAATACTCTCTATCAAAAACATCCGACAATGATTTTTTAATTCCGGCAGAGGTTTTGCGCATTCTTAACTTTGACGGCGAAATCATAGGCGACAGAATCAAGTCGCCCGGAAATACCATTAATGTTTCTGCGATAATCCGCGCGCCTGTGGAATCTTACCCTTCGTACTTCATATCATTGGCTGCGACAAAACTGGCTTTGGAGTTTTGCATTCCTTTGTCCGGCGATCAGAATATTTTCAGAATGCTTGCGGCGCTCTGCGAATCGGAATCGCGCGCGGCCAGATTCATAGACAGCACTATGTCGGCAAACAACGACATTGCTGAATTTTCACTTATCAGCGCAAGGTATTAAATTTCTATCTTACTAGTAAGATAGAAATTATGTGTTATGGCAAAGCGTTAAAAACGAGGTATTAAAAATGGGAAAATTTATTCATACGGAAAATTCATTCGCGGCGGGCGTCGTTTCGGCTGAGTTTTTCGCTCACGAGAACAAGGGCGCTTTGTCCGTTCTTGAAAATATGGATGTGCTGGCCAGCGGCGCAATATCGCGCCGCCGCGGATTGGCCCGCGTTGCGGAAATTCCGAATAGCGCGGCGCTGATTCCTTTTTCCGCCGGCGAAAATGAAAATTATTTGCTGGCGGTATCGGCAGGGCATATTCGCATTTTTAACAATGGAACGCAGGTTCAAAATCTGATCGTTCCGTGGAACGATGATGCGATAGCCGGGCTGCAATACGCGCAAAGATTTGATACTATGATTTTTGTGCATCCGGATTTTCAGCCCCAAGTTTTGCAGAAATCCGGCGCGTCGTTTTCTTTGACTCCGTTTGATTTTTCTGTAAACGATGACCAGTCAAGAAACATTCCCTTTATAAAGTTTGACGACGCGCGTGGAATAAAACTGACCGTTGCGACAAATAGCAACGGAAATAACTTCGCGACAATAACCGCCAGCAAAAATTTCTGGACGCCGGAAAATCAAAACGGCCGCTTGTTCTTTATGGATCGCCAATGGGTCGTTCACGAAGTATTAAGCGAAACGCAGATCGTCGCGGTATCAAACACGGGATACACTTTGCCCGGCGCGCAAATTTCTGATTGGGCAGAGGCGGCTTTTGGCGCCCGACGCGGCTGGCCGTGCAGCATAACTTTTCATCAGAACCGTTTGGTTTTCGGCGGCAGCAAGAGTCATCCGGCCGGCGTCTGGATGTCTTGCGTCGGCGATCATCACAACTTTGATGTTGGCACGGGACTGGATGATCAGGCGATTTTTCTGACCCTGCTGTCTTCCAGCCGCCAGCAAGTTTGCACTGTCGTATCCAGCGATAATTTGCAAATTCTGACCAGCGTCGGCGAATGGGCTGTTTCTAACAAGCCCTTGACGCCCGCATCCGTGAACATAAAGCAGCACACCGCGATCGGCAGCGTCAGCAGCCGGTACTTGCAGCCGCAAAACTGCGACGGCGCGACCGTGTTCGTATCGCGCAGCGAGCAAGATATTCGCGAGCTGGCCCTGGACGAGCTGGGCGAGAATTATAACGCAAATGACCTGTGCGCGCGCGCAAAGCATTTGATGCGCGGGCCCGTTGATATTGCCTATAACGATTTGACTCACCAATTGTTTGTCGTTATGGAGCAGGGCGAAATGGCGGTATTGAATAAAAATCCGACGACCGGGATTTCGGCCTGGGGGATTTACAAAACCGCCGGAAATTTTGAATCAATCGCGATAATGAATTCGGAAACCTATGTCAGCGTCAGGCGCGGCGATAAATTCTTCATTGAAAAATTTTCGGACGGCGCTTTGCTGGACTCAAACGAGTTTGAATTTTCCTATGCCGCCGCGGGCGTGCCTATGCTGTCCGGCAATCACGCTCCGAAAAAAATCAGGATAAAAAAATTCGCGTTGCGCGTTCTGAACACAAGCGCGGTTTTTATCAACGGCTTGCGCGCGCCGATTCCAAACGAATTTGTTGAGACCGGTTTTTCCGGCGATTTATCAATTCCAAGTTTGGGAACCGAAGGCGACACTGTAAAGCCGCTATGGAAAATTTCGGGTGGCGAATCGCTGCCCGCGACCGTTCTGTCAATAACGACAGAGGGCTGGTATTTAATCTAAGGAGCATAAAATGGGACAACTGGTATCAGATGTAACGACTGTTTTGAACAATAAAAAAGCAAACAAAGAGGCGGAATCCGATCGTCAGAAAATTCTGGCCCAAATCGCCAACGATGAAAAGGCCAAGGCCAATCTGGTAAAAAAAGCACTTGCGACGCAGCGCGCGAAATACGGCGCGGACGGAATGTCGGACAAAGGCATAACGGAAGAGGCTGTTTTGAAGCGGCTGCGCGGAGAAACCGAAGAGCCGTTTGAAGAAAAGAAAAAGGCAAACCTGGAAAAGTTTTCCAAAATAAAAAATACGAAAACAAATCTGCTGAAAACTTTTCTTTCGCGTTTTGACGATTTGCTGGGATAAAGATATCATACTAGCATACTAGTATGCTAGTATGCTAGTATGATGAAATATAAATGGAGATGAAAATTATGCAGCATAAAATTTCTTATATCGTAAACGGAACATTGGCGGACTTTCCGTTCTCTTTTCCTTTCTTTCAACCCGGAGATGTTCGGGTGGCCATTGACAACATTGTTCTGGACGGTAATCAATTCAGCATTGCTGCGAATGAAAACCTGGACGGCGGAATAATTTCTTTCGCGGCAGCGCCAGCCGCCGGATGCCGGATTGACATATTCAGAAAAATACTTCTGGAACGAGCCATAGATTACCAGCCGACGCAAAAAATAAATCCGGAACATTTGAACCGCGATTTTAATTTCCTGATGGAAGCCCTGCGCGACAGGGACATCGCGGAAATCAACTCTGCCGCTTGGCAAAATACCTATGATAATGTTTTAGCCCTGGCGGGGCAGCTGGAAAACATAGTGTCGGGTTTTGATGACTATGGATTGTTATGAATTTTTAGAGCAATGGAACCGTTTGCTGAATTTCAAAACGCCCGCGCACCATAAAAAAATTCTGGATTTTTTAAACGCTGTTTTGGACAATGCGCCGCGCCGCGGATTATTGCTGGCGTTTCGCCATTCCGGAAAATCCAGTGTTGTCGGATTATTTGCCGCCTGGGTTTTATATCAAAACCCTGCCACGCGTATTTTAATTTTGTCGGCGGAAACAAGTTTGTCTTCGCGGATGGTTTCGCATATTCGTCATATTTTGGAAAATCATCCGGCCTGCGCGGAAATGCTGCCGACAGTCAAAAAAGAATGGGGAAGCCACAAAATCACCATAACCCGCCCGATTGGAATTCGCGAGCCGTCGGTAATCTGCCAAGGCATTCACGGAAATATAACCGGAATGCGCGCGGACCTGATTATATGCGACGATGTGGAAGTTCCAAATACCAGCAACACTGCGGCAAAGCGCGAAAATTTGCGGATGCGGTTGCGGGAACTAGACTTTATTCTTTCCCCCGGCGGCGCTATGATTTACATCGGGACCCCGCATACCGAAGAGACTATTTATAGAGTAGAGAGTAAAGAGTAGAGAGTTAAGCTTAATATCTCTACTCTCTAATCTCTACTCTAAAAATGCGGCGAATGCCGCATTTTTATACAACGCTCATAAATGTGCGCAGCTTTGTCAGCAGCTCTTTCCCGCTGTCGCCGAACAGCGGCAGGTATGTTTCATATTCCGGAAGATCCGCCTGGACCTGGGCGCGTGCCCGCTCGTTCAAGGGCTGTGAAATAATATCATTTGCGATTTTCCAAAGATAAAACGCGCGGTCCGTTTTTATGACATTTTCCCACGGTTCCAACAATTCCGGATAACCCTTTATGCTGCTGCGAATTCCAACCTGCCACTCGTCGCCGAACTTTTTTACAACATTCAGCGATTTGATTTTCTGCAATCCGTTGCTGTCAGGGATAAACAAATCCAGCGCCTGCCGCAATTCCGCCAATTCAGATTCAGACAAATCCGTAGACGCGACTGCCTCTGCCATAAGCCCGCCATAAGGCTGCAAATCGCGGGCGACTGAATGCATAGGCGTCGCGCCGCTGCGCAGATTTTCTATGTGCTGAATCAAGCGCGCGCCCGTCGGCAATTTCACAAGTTCCGCCATAACATCAGGGGTTGCGTCATTTACAAAAACAGGATTCACCGCCGCCCAGCCGCCCAGAATCGCGTGCTGCTGGCGGTACAAATTCATAAGTCTTTGCGCAATAACAGACGGCCGTGGTTTCATCTCTCTCTCCGCGAATTGATTATTCAATAACAATCATAACGACCTTGTGCAATGTTTGGTCTTTGATTGTAATTTTTTCTTCCGGGCCCCAAGCCTGGCCGTACAGTTTGCCCCGCGCGTCTTCGCGCAATGACAGAATCTGCGCGTGCGCCGTATCCGACGCATCCAATTTTTCAAAGTCCGCGTCAATCGCCACCGCCAGATCGCCATTGCCGGCAACCAATCCGGTATCCGCGAATATATGGGATTTTTCAGGGATAATTCCGTTCAAGCGCTTTGAATTTGGAACAATCGCATACACCCCCGCGCGCCCTTCCAGACCGCCGGGCGCCACGATCATTTGCGCGTCGGACTTTTGTAAAACAATCCCTTTGGCGCTGGGCATTCCAAAAACCGGAACCAATTTCTTGCGCGCGTTGTCGTATAATTTAGAGCCGTACAAGCTGCCCGACATATCAGAAAGCGGATTTCCGGGAATCAAAACGGATTTTACTTTTTCTTCCACTTTGTTTATATGGCGGGTCAATTCGCCGGATTTGTAAAGCTGTGCGATTTCGTCAAACAGGCCGCCGACGGTTTTGCCAAAAGATTTTGCCAGATCGCCGATTTCGTTTTCATAGACTTCGCGTTGGCCAACCTCTACCTTGTGATAAACCGACAAGGTCATATGCGCGTCTTTTGCCGCCCGGGCAATAGTTTTTCCCGCGCCGCGGCGAATCAGGCGCAAGCCCGCGCCGAATATTTTCAAGCCGCCGCCTTCGTTGTCTTTCAAACGGCGCTTCATCTCTGTCTGCCATTGGTCCGCAATGTTATCGGAAGCCTTGATAAACACATCGGATAATTTGCAATGCAGAATTCTGCAAAGATTCAAAAGCTGGGCCTGGTTCAGGCGCCGCACGCCTTTTTCAATCTTGGAAACCGCGGACAGCGACAGCCCGGACTGGCGCGCCAGCTCTGTCATTTTCATTCCGCGTTCCAGGCGGATGTTACGGATATTGTTTGGAAAAATGATTTCTTCCCAGGCCATAGCGACACCTCTTCATTTCTTGACAAAAAGATAGCAAGATTTTCAAAGCGGCGCAAGGGGAAAATATTACAAGGGCAAAGGGCAGAGGGCAAAAGGCAGGTTCTTAATTTCTATCACAAGAAAAATTTTCAAATTGATGGAATTCAGCTCCTGCCTTTTGCCTTACAAATAATCCGGCACATCGTTCAGATCCGGCGCGGCTGGGGCCGCACCTGGCGGCGGCGGCGCCGATTGGTACTGCGAATCATCGGCCGAGTTATAATTCAAGTCATCTTCAAACAGACTGTATTCGCCAAAGAATTTCAAGTGTATCGTTTCCGGACGGCCGTGGCGGTTCTTGCCGATAATCAATTCCGCCTTGCCGCGCACATTCGCAAGATGCTTGTCAAAGCGCTGTTGCTTGTCCGCGCTTGTTTCGCGCTCAAAAGAATTAATTTTGTTTTCGGGGCCGCGGCCTTCCAGATAATATTCTTCGCGATAGGTAAACATAACGATGTCCGCGTCTTGCTCAATAGACCCTGATTCGCGCAAGTCCGAAAGCAGCGGACGCTTGTCATCGCGTGATTCAACGCTGCGCGATAACTGGGACAGAGCGATAACCGGGACATCCAATTCTTTGGCCAGCATTTTCAGGCCGCGCGTGATTTCAGACAATTCATTCACGCGGTTGTCGTTCTTTCGTCCGCCGGGACTGGTCATCAATTGCAGATAGTCAATGACTATCAGCGAAATTCCGCCGTGCTTGCGCGCCAATCTGCGCGCACGGGTGCGCATCATCGGGACGCTCATCCCCGGGGTGTCGTCAAAAAACAGCGGCACATTCGCCAGCGCGTCGGAATACTGGGACATTTTCAAAAAGTCTTCGTCCGTGATAGAGCCGTTTCGCATCGCGCCGCTGGGGATTTTGGACTGGGACGACAGCACGCGTGCCGCCAATTGCGACGCGGACATTTCAAGGCTGAAAAACACTACCGCGCCCTTGTAATTTTTATTGGCGCGCCCGGCCATAATCGCGCTGGCCGCGTTAAAAGCTATGTTCATTGCGACGGTGGTTTTTCCCATAGCCGGACGGCCCGCGATAATTATCAAATCGCTGTGATGCAGGCCGCTGATAGATTTATCCAAATCCGTCAGCCCTGTGGTCAGGCCCGATAATTTTCCGTCCGCCTGATATGCGATCTGCGCTTCTTCCAAGGCCGCGCGCAAGGCCGCGCCCATAGGCGTCGCGCCTTTGTCCACTGTGCCGGCGACCGAGAGTTCAAATAACTTTTGCTCTGCAATTTCTATCTGGGTGGAAACAGGTTTTTCAAGATCTTCCACAAAAGCGGAATCTGTTATGTCCTGGCCAATATTTATTAATTCGCGGCGCAGGGCGTTTTCGTAAACTATGCGGCCGTATTGCTCTACATTTACAACAGAGGCGCCGGCGCCGGCCAGCTGGGTCAAGTAATCAATGCCGCCGACGGATTCCAGGGCGCCCTGTTGTTCCAGATAATTCTTTGCGGTTATTATGTCAAAGGGAATGCCGGCGGCGAATTGCTTTTCGGCCAGACGATAAATTTCCTGGTGCGCGGGGTGGGTAAAATGCCCGGCGTTCAGGAACTCGCCGACGCGCTCCAAAGCGCGGTTGTTCATCAGAACTGCGGCCAGTACTGCCTGCTCGGCTTCCAAGTTGGTTGGCAAAGTTTTCGGTGAAAAATCCATATCCGTCCCCAAAGTTTATGCGTCCAGCTTACAACAAAAAAACAGGTTTTCAAGATGTTTGTGTCAAAGCCTTTTTTATCCGGATACAGCGCCTTGAAACTGCCCATAATCAGCCCGGACGGAGTCCCAGAATGGCCGGAATTGTTCCCGATTCAGAAAATTGATGAGCTGCGGGAAACCGTGGGCCCGCGGCACTTTTCAGCCCAGATGATGCTGGAATTTATCTCTGAGGAACGTGCGCGCCTGGATCCCGGAGCCCTGCATTTCTATTACGGAGATTTTGATTCGCGCAGTGCGACAATCAAAAAGGAGTTTCCAATAACCGGCGCGGCCTGTTATTGGGATCCGTCGGGCGGGCGGGCAAAAGCAGACGGCAGCGTGGTCGTTTTATTATATCGCGATGACGCGTCGCGACGGGCTTTTATCCATAATGTCTTGTATTTGGATGTTCGGGATGAAGATGCGCATCCGCTGGCGACGCAATGCGAAAGAGTTCTGGGCTTTATGGCGGACAACGGCCAGCGAATAATTTACATTGAAACGAATGGCTTGGGGAATGCTCTGCCGGAAATTCTGCGCGAAGTCGCTGGAAAAAGGGGGCAGGGCGTGGTGGTAAGGCGGGTGATTAATCATCAGCGCAAGGAAACCAGAATTTTGGACGCGATAGAGCCTATGCTGACGACCGGCCGCTTGTTTGCAAATGAACGAGTGCGGGGGACTCCGCTGCTGGCGGAAATGCTTGGCTGGACGCCGACAGGGGGGGCGGGGCACGATGACGGGCTGGATGCGCTGGCCGGGGCATTGCGTGCCGCGCCAATTCCGATTCGTGCGCTGGGGCAAAATTTACATTCTTTGCGGGCAAATACAGATTTTAAGATTTGATATTTGACAAATAAATTTTTAGGTTTATAATTGAAAAAATGAAAAAAATATTAGCATCTTTGCTGATTTTGTTGTTTTCGGCGACAGCTGCGAGCGCGTATTCTGTTTACTATAATACTAAAAGTAAAATATATCATTCGCACAGTTGCAAATGGGCGCATAAATGCACGGTGAATTGTGTAAAAATGGACCATACGGAAGCAATATCTCTTGGCGGCCGCCCCTGCGGCGTTTGCAATGGGGGATAACCTTATTAATGCATACAAAATACAAACACCGATTCGCGATATGAAATGGAATTTATATCCGATCTTGGTAAGATTGAGTTTGTAATTTTAGTTTTGTATAGACAATATATTATATAAAAGTGGCTAAAATATGGATTTTTTTTCATTTTTGTATTGATGTAAAACAGATTGCAAGATTATTTTTTTTAATTAAACTTCTGTGGTATAATATACAGGTGAAATTATGACAGAAATTCTAATTGCTTTTGCTCAAAATATTGGCGCCGGCTTTGCGGTGGTGGCTTTCATTATAGTTGGGGGGATTTGGGCAGTAATAAAACTGCGTGATTTAAGTAAAGCTTATAAAGCTCACGATTCAAAGATTTGTGAAATAGAACCGGAAATAAAAAATATAAATTCTAAACTTTCTGAAATAGATGGATCCGTAAAGACAATCTTGGCCATTGGAATTACCGGCGGTTCTCAATTAGCGCAAGCGCACAGTCCTGTCAGATTGAATGATAAAGGTATTGAAATATCAAAAGAACTTGAAGCAGAAAAGATTTTTAATAAGTATAAAAATACTCTTATAAATGAGGTTGAAAATAAAAAACCTTTGACTGCATATGATATACAGATAACTTCGTTTGCGATAGCTGCCACGATATTGCCAAAATTATTGGAACAGGTAGAGCTTGAAAAAATGAAAAATGTAGCGTTCCAAAAAGGGCAGATATTGGAACAAATGTGGGTGATATTTGGAATTTATCTTAGAGATTCTGTATTAGAATTGCGCAATATTCCACTATCAGATTGTGATAAAAAATAATAGAAATTATATACAATATAATCCCACCATTGTGGGATTTTTTATTGGCTATTGTAAAAAAAATATAACAATTGACTTGCGTTTTTTTTTTTTGCTAAAATCCGATTTGTCAAGGAGTTGCAAAATGAAATACAAATTAATTTTATGTTTGTTTGCGTTATGCGCGTGCAGCAATGTTGCAAACATAAATTATCAAAATACTGGTGATGGCTGCGTTTATTCCGAAGTTTATCGTCCAAAGCAATGGATTGGTGATTGGTTTGGCGTTCGTGATTCAGATATTTATGTAAACTATTCAGGCGTGAAATGCGAAACAATTATCAATCAGGAATTAAAAGACAATACTCATAAAAAGCCTTATAATTCAATATCTAGTCATAATGAAGTTCATCCAGCGATAATTGTAAGATAAAATCAAAATCCCGCTTTTGGCGGGATTTTTTTTACAAAAAAAATAACCAAAAAACAACAAAAGGAACAAATATGCAAAATAAACTTCTTCAACTTTACAAAACTGCGATGGATAACCGCGCACCTTGGCTGAATCGCTGGCAATCCGCGACTCGCTATACTATGCCTGCCGCAGACGATGAATCCGCAACCTTGTTTGACGCGACCGCTGGCGACGCCGCAGAAAACTTGGCCGCGTCTATGTATTCTCTGCTGACGCCGCCGGAATCAAACTGGATAAATCTGGTGCGCGAATCAGAACTGGCGCCCAATGCGGAAACCGCTACGCTGATGCTGCGCGCGCATTTGAACTATTCCAACTTTTACACCACGATTCATCAATGCTATTTGGATTTGGTAATTCTGGGCACTGCGTGCCTGTTTTTTTCGGAAAATCCAATCGGCGCCGACAGCGCTTTTTCTTTCACCGCAATTCCTATGCGCGACATAGCGATCGCAAAGGGCGCGATTTTTCACACCGCTACAATGGCCGCGTGCGAAGTTATGGAAAAGTATCCATCCTGGACGCCGCCCGCTAATCTGCGCGCGACGATAAAAGAAAATCCTGAAACTCCGTTGCGCCTGGTGCAATCATTGGTCGGCACAGAGTTCACCGCTTGGATTGACGCCGGCGGCGACATTGAAAACAACATAGTCGCAACGGGAACTTTTGAAACCAATCCTTATATAATTTTCCGCTGGTCAGTGGCCAGCGGCGAGCTGTATGGGCGCAGCCCGGTCTTGCGCGCGCTGCCGGATATAAAAACCGCGAACAAAGTCGTGGAATTGGTTTTGAAAAACGCGACTATCGCGGTCAGCGGCATTTGGCAGGCGGACGACGACGGAGTAATAAATTTATCAAACATAAATTTAACGCCGGGCGCGATTATTCCGAAAGCCGTGGGCAGCAGCGGATTGACTCCGCTGTCGTCTGGCGCGGACTTTGATGTGTCGCAGCTGGTCTTGGGCGATTTGCGGAGTCGCATACGACATACGATGTTGGCGGACAGGCTGCAAATTCTGAATGACAAGGAAATGACCGCGACGGAAATTATCGCGCGCAATGACGATATGATGCGGATTCTGGGCGCTACATACGGGCGCCTGCTACACGAGTTTATAAAGCCTCTGTGCGAGCGCGGATTGCAGATACTGTCGCGCCGCGGATTGATAGATAAAATCAGCCTGCACAGCGACGCGGAATTAAAATATATCGCCCCGATTGCAAAGATAACCAGCGCGGAAACCCTGATATAGCGGTTATCGCGGATGTTTTCAAATTCTAGCATTCTAGAACGCTAGAATTTGAAATGAAAGGATTTAATATGAAAGAAATTAAAAATGTGTATATTTGGGAAGGCGGATCTTGTCTTTATTGTGCATCGCAATCCGGAAAAATATTTGAAGATGAATCTGAAATAGGCAGTGACGGGCCGCCCGTGCATAAAAATTGCAGCTGTTGGATTTCAGTCTTAGAACTGGATGATAAAGGCAATGTAAAACCAAGCAATGAAAAGTTTGAAAAATTAATGCAAAAAACAATTTTA
>JAIRZE010000028.1 GCA_031267375.1 Rickettsiales bacterium
GTCTATTTTCACAGAGTCCACAAAATCAGCCGGCAGGTTAGCGAATAAAACACCGTCCCAATTTATTTTATATTTGTACAATTCAAACGGGGTTGTCGCAAAGTCATTTACTATTTCGCGCTTTGTTTTTCCAAACGCGGCAGCGACTTCATCGTATTTATAAAGCCGCGCGGATTGTGCCAGATCTGTTTTCATATCCGTCAGATTAAAAACCACCTGCGCGCCCGCATTTTGAAATTCCCGTATTGCGAACAAGAATGTCAGCTGATCCGCCAGCCCGCCGTTTGTTGCGACAATGATTTTATCATTCAACTCTGGAAACCGCGCAAAAGCGCGCCGCAGTTGCGTCGCATAAAAGAATAAGGTCAGCCGGCAGCGCGCCCGCCGCCGCGTTTCGCGTTTTTTGAGCGGCGCAGAGATTAAATTTATCAAAAGTTTTTTCATAACTGTTCCTTTATCACATAAAATTCTGCGGGGCGACATCTATTTTTATCCGAACATTCGCGGGCGCTTTTACTTTTTTCAACCAATGCGCGACCGCCGGCTGCAAGGCCGCACGCTGGTCCCCGCTGACCAAAAATCTCATTCTGTACCAATTTCTGATCTGGTAAATTTGCGCCGGTATCGGCCCCAATATTTTTCCGCCGTTTATTTGCGGCGCGCACCCCGCCAATTTCGCGCAGAATTCTTGCAAGACTTTTTCCGATTCCGCTTCTACTATCACCGCTATCAACTGTCCAAAAGGCGGCATTTTCGCAAGCCGCCGCCCGTCCATATCCAGCGCCATTAATCCGTCGCGATCGCAATTGCAAATCGCCCGCAATACGGGATGTTCAGGCTGATAAGTTTGCAGCAGCACGCGTCCCGGATTCGCCCCGCGCCCCGCACGTCCCGCGACCTGGAACAATTGCTGGAAAGTTTTTTCAAAGCTGCGAAAGTCCGCCCCGAACAATCCCATATCCGCGTCAATTACCCCGACCAGGGTCAGGTTCGGGAAGTGATGACCCTTTGCCAGAATCTGGGTGCCGATTACCAAGTCTATATCGCCGGATTCCATTCGCGCGACCAAGCGCTCCATAGCCTGCCGCGATTGCATAGTGTCGCTTGATACTATCGCGGTCTTTGCGTCTGGAAATTTTGTGGCGACTTCTTCGTTCAGTTTTTCCACGCCGATACCGGATACGGATAATTCCGCAGCGCCGCATTCGGGGCAAACCGCCGGCGCGGGCATTGTTCGCCCGCATATATGGCAGAGTAATTTTCCGGCGCTTTTATGCAGGTTCATACCACAGCTGCAATCAGGGCACTGCGCGACCCAGCCGCATTTTTTGCACTGCACGATGCGGGCGTATCCGCGCCGGTTTATAAACAGCATAACCTGCTGCCGCGCCGCCAGAGTTTCTGAAATCGCATTCTGCAAAGTTAAAGACAATGAATCTTGCCCTTTGCCTTCTTCCTTTTGCTCTTTTTGCCGCATATCAATCGTTTCAATAGTCGGCATTGTCGCGCCGCCAAAACGACTGGTCAGGCGGCTGGCCGCGTATTTTCCCAGCTCTACATTATGCAGGGTTTCCAATGACGGGGTGGCGCTGGCCAAAACAACAGGAAAGTCCGCAATCTTTGCGCGCAAAATCGCCATATCGCGCGCGTGATAATTTCCCATATCTTCCTGCTTGTAAGAACCGTCGTGCTCTTCGTCTACGACGATCAGGCCCAGATCCTGCCAGGGCAGAAACAGAGCGCTGCGCGTTCCGACGACTATGCGGATATGCCCGGCCGCGACCCCGCGCCAAATATCGCGGCGCTTTGCGGCGGTCAAATTGCTGTGCCATACGACCGGCGGCGCGCCGAACCGGTCTGTGAAGCGCTGCTTGAACTGCGCGGTCAGCGCGATTTCCGGCATCATCAAAAGCACTGATTTTCCGGCGGAATAAGCGCGCAGCGCTGCGTCAAAATAGACCTGGGTTTTGCCGCTGCCGGTGATTCCGTCCAAAAGGTGCACTCCGAACCCGCTTTGTTTTATTGCATCGGCTGCCGCGCGCTGTTCGTCATTCAACACAACCGCACCGGTGTCGTAATAATTTGCTGTTGTAATTGCGCTCTCCGCTCTTCGCTCTCCGCTCTCTTTTAAGATTTCGTTTTTTATCATCGTCCGTACGACCGCCGGAGACACCCCCGCGATTGCGCAAATATCCGATGACGGCATCGGATCGTTATCATTGCTGGCAAAGGCGTCCGCGACCAGCTGTCGCTGCTCGGTCATTCTTGTCTTTTCTGACGGGGAATATGCGTACAAAGGCTCTGCCTTTGGCGGATCAAAAGCGTCCGGTACATTTATGACCAGGCGCAGGACCGCCCCCGGATTCATCATAGTCCATTCGGACATTTTCATTATCCAGCGAATGTCGTGGTCTGACAAACCGGGAAAGGGCAAATGGACAGAAGGACAAATGGACATTTTATCTGATCCCTGTCCATCTGTCCATTTGTCCATTTGTCCATTAAATACATCCAACACTGGCTTTATCTTTTCCGGCGGCAATTCGCTTGCGCCGGGACCGATTATCACGCCGATATACGGCCTGTTCATAACAGATACGCGAACGAATTGCCCCGTTGCCGCGGCCGCGGGCAGGCGGTAATCATAGCCGCTGTTCGCAACATTAGGAATCAAAACGCATACAATATCATTTTCAGCGAACACGGCGGCCCTTTAATTTGCAATTGCTATTATAAATGTTATAATGGCGCTTGTCCAATACAACAGAAAAGAAAGGAAGTAATTATGTCAAAAGTAAAAGTTGCAATAAACGGATTCGGACGCATAGGCCGCTTGGTTTTGCGCGCTGCGCTGGAATCCAAACGCGATGATATTGAATTTGTCGCGGTGAATGATTTAATGCCGGCGGATCAATCCGCGTTTCTGCTGGAATACGATTCCGTTCACGGCCATATGCCGATTCCGGTTGAATTAAAAGACGATGTTATAAAGGTCGGCGGGCATAATATAAAAGTCTTGGCGGAACGCGATCCGACAAAGCTGCCTTGGGGCGAGCTGGGCGTTGATATAGTAATGGAATGCACCGGGATTTTCACAAGCGCGGAAAAGGCAAAGGTTCATCTGGAAGCGGGCGCGAAGCGGGTCTTGGTGTCGGCTCCATCCGACGGCGCGGATGCGACGATTGTTTTCGGAGTAAATGATTCAGTGCTGACGGGCTCTGAAAAAATCATATCCAACGGATCCTGCACCACCAATTGCCTTGCGCCGGTGGCGTCTGTTTTGGATGCGGAATTTGGAATAGTCAATGGCTGGATGACCACGGTTCACGCCTATACCGGCGATCAGCAGCTGCTGGATAAAAATCATTCGGATCTGCGGCGCGCACGCGCGGCGAATTTGTCTATGATTCCGACCAGTACCGGGGCGGCGAAAGCCATAGGCCTGGTCTTGCCGAATCTGGCGGGCAAATTGAACGGCACCGCGATCCGCGTTCCGACGCCGGATGTCAGCGTTGTGGAATTGATAGTGAACTTGGAAAAGCCTGCTACGGTTGACGAGGTTAATAATGTTATGAAAGTCGCGGCAGGGCAGGGCGGTTCTTTGTCCAGAATCCTGGGTTATAACGAGAAGCCGCTGGTGTCTATTGACTTTACGCACGACAAACGGAGTTCAGTGTTTGACGCTACGCAAACCAAAGTTATCGGGGAAAAATTGCTGCATATAACCAGCTGGTACGATAACGAGTGGGGATTCAGCAACCGTATGTGCGATACAGCCGCGCTGATAGGAAGTTTGATATAAAAGTATAAAAGTGAAAGTATAAGTGAAAGTATAAAAGAAACACAATCAAAAAATCCTGCCGTCCGGCGGGATTTTTTTATGTTCTTTTTGTCAAATTTTTCCCCTCTTTTCAGCAGTTTTGGGCCGGTATTCATATACCTCACAACTGGTACACTTTATACCACCGTAT
>JAIRZE010000072.1 GCA_031267375.1 Rickettsiales bacterium
CTGCGAAAACCTGCGTTTCAAACGAATATGTCTTGCCCGGCTGAATAGTTGTCATAGAAGAAGAAATATCAGATTGGAACATACCGCTGTCCAATTGCTTCATACGAATTGTCTGATCGCCGCCAGGGGCTGCCGCAACTGTTTCCCAATACTGGTCTTGAAAGCCGACAAATCCGCCCGATTTTGTTTCATACGCGTATGATTTTTTTTCCAAATCCCGCCAGCTATTTTTTTCAATCCCGCCCTGCGTCAAAGCAACGGCCCCGGTGCTGACCCCGGCAGAACTTTCGCCTTGGCCGCGCACTATGCGGACATACGGAGCCAACGCGACATCTTTCCCGCTGTTGTTTTTTACAGTGTCTTTTATGCTGATTGTATAACTGTCAATTGTGATTACGCGGACAAATTCAATCCCGTCTGAATTGCGCCAGGACATAGAATTTGAACCTGCGGCGCGCGCGGCTTTCCATTCTGTATTCGTGGTCGGGCCGGCCGTGCCGTTTGCCAGCAAGCCTACCTCTGCGAATTCATTCGCGCCGGACAGTAAGCGAATTGATTCTTCGCCGCCATACTCTTTTTGATAAGCATTCAATGAAATATCTAAAATGCGAAGGCCTTGAACCTTTGCGGAAATATCTGTTGATTCCAATTGCTGAACCGGGGCCTTTATAACGGTTTCAACGGGCGCTTCGCTCTCCGCTCTCCGCACTTCGCTCTTACTTGGCGCCAGCCAGGAAGAAATCAGCCACCAAGACGCCAGGAATAAAATAATCCACCAGAAAATCCCGCTGAATTTTGAAGGAGCCTTTGACGCGTCCGCGCTTGCCTTGAATTGATTAAAACCAGAATTTTTATTATCCAAATACTGAACCATTTTATTTTCCTTTTCCTTTTTTTAATATCAAATTCAAAATCAGCAGGCAGACACCGATGCAAATGCAAATGTCGGCGACATTAAACGCCGGCCAGTGCCAAGCTTTCCAATGAAAATCCAAAAAGTCTATAACCGCTCCGAATCGCACGCGGTCAATCAAGTTTCCAAACGCGCCGCCGATTATCAGCGCCAGCGGCAAACGCTCTGAATTATGCGCGCGGGAAAATAAATATTGGCACAGAAATCCGATGATTATTCCGGTCAGGACAACTATGACTATCGGCGCGGATTCGCCCAGCGCCCGGAATAAAGAAAACGAAGTCCCAGGATTCCAAGTAAATACCAGATTAAAAAAGCTGGTTATTGGCGGAAACATTCCTGGATTCGGCACAACGGTCCAGGCCGGGCCGTAAAAAGGAATCCCGCCTGTGATAAAATATAATAAAGCACCCTTGGTCAATTGATCCAGAATGACAACAACAAGAATAGATAATAAAGAATAGATAATAGATTTGCGCATAATAAATCCTTTCCACGGCGCCCATTATAAACATTTGCGCAAAGAATACAAATGATTTAATATGCAAAATATGAATTACAAGCCCTTAGATCTTCCGCCGGTATCCCAAATGCTCCGCGATGCCGGGATGGAGCCTAAAAAGCAGCTGGGCCAGAATTTCCTGTTTGACCTGAACCTGACCAGAAAAATAGCCTGCAGTGTTCCGGATATTGAAAACTCTGTTGTTTTAGAGATAGGCCCCGGACCAGGCGGCCTGACCCGGGCTTTGCTGGACGCGGGCGCTCGCAAAGTCATTGCTGTGGAAAAAGACTCAACCGCCCTGCCCATTCTTGAAAAAATCCGCGACGCCGCGAATGGCAGATTGGAAATCATTCTGGGCGACGCTTTGAGAATTAGCAATGAGCAATTAGCAATTAGCAATAACGACCACTTGGTGATTTGTGCCAATCTGCCATACAATGTCGGAACTGAATTGTTAATCGGGTGGCTGCATTTAATTGCTAATTGCTCATTACTAATTCCTAATTCTATGACCCTGATGTTCCAGCGCGAGGTTGCGGAACGAATCGTGGCAAAGGTCGGCGACAAGCAATACGGGCGCCTGGCGGTCTTGACCGCATTGACGGCGAATGCGAAAATTCTTTTCAATGTGCCGAATACAGCGTTTGTGCCGGCGCCAAAGGTGCAAAGCGCAGTTGTTCAAATTATTCCAAAACGATCAGCAATCGGCAATTATCAATTAGCAGCGGTTGAAAAATTAACAGCAAAGCTCTTTGGCCAGCGCAGAAAGATGATCCGCGGAATTTTGCCAGATGTGAATTGGGGGGAATTTGGACTTTCCGGGACGGAAAGGGCAGAAGAATTAAGTCCTGAAACTTATCAAGAAATCGCATCAAAAATTATGGTATAATAGTCATCAGTAATTAGTAATCAGTAATCAGTATTATGTTGCAGATGAAGAACAATTTTATTTTTAAGAAAGTTGTTTACACACAATCATACCACTGATTACTAATCACTGATAACTGATTACTAAAAATACGGAGTATTTTATGCCGATATCAATTTTAATTTTCCTGGGGCTGGCGTTCGCGCTGGTGTTTTTATTGCGCTTGGCCAAAATCGGAACATTGCTGGCGTTCCTTGCGGCCGGAATAATCGCGGGGCCAGGCGTGCTGAAATTATGGGAAGTTTCCGAGATTTGGACTTTCCTGGGCGAAATAGGAATCATATTCCTTTGGTTTTCTATGGGCTTGGAATTGAATATAAAGCGCCTGTGGCAAATGCGGCAGAATATTTTCGGTTTCGGCGCGGCCCAGGTTTTAATGGTCGCGGTTATGCTGTTTCCGATTTTGTTCGGATTTACCGGCTGGACAATCATAAGCACGGTTATGATAGCGCTGCTGCTGGCAATGTCCAGCACATCGGGCGATTTGCAGATTCTGGCGGACAGGAATGAATTGCAGACCGGTATGGGCCGGCAAACTTTCTCTATCCTGCTGTTTCAAGATCTGCTGGCGATTCCGCTTCTGGCGATGCTGCCCGTGTTTGCCGGGAACTCTTTTCATCTGGGCGCGGATGTGATTGATGTGGTGGTGCTGACCGTCAGTTTGGTCCTGGGCGCGGTCATCGTGGGCCGCCTGCTGCTGAATCCATTGATGAAGGCGGTATCGCGCCTGAAATCCAAAGAAGCCTTTTTAATGGCGGTGCTGTTGAACATAGTCCTTTGGGCTGTGGTTTTTGAGTTCATCGGACTGCCGCCCGCAATCGGCGCCTTTATCGCCGGAATGCTGCTGTCTGAAACAGTGTACCGGCACCAGATACAGGCAGATATTTCGCCATATCAGATTATGTTTCTGTCGTTCTTTTTCATAGCCCTGGGTATGGGGCTGAACCTGCCCCTGCTGGCGCAGAATTGGTGGCTGATAATACTGGGCGTGGCTGCATTGATTATTGTAAAATTCACGGCGATTTATATTGTCGCGCGCGTGCGCCATATTCACTCGCACGAGGCTTTTATGATAGCCCTGATTCTGGCCCAAGGCGGAGAATTCGGACTTCTTATACTGCAAACTATGAAAACCAACGGGATAGAGGCTATTCCCGGCCACCATTCCGAACTGCTGATGGCAGTTATTGTGGTTTCTATGATGATAACCCCGATATTGCTGGCGATTTATGACAGATTGTATGCCGCTGGAAAATTGTTTCATTTCGGCGCCGCAAAGAAGATTAATAAAAAGCAGGAAATTGCAGAGATAAAACCCGAAGTAATTATCTGCGGATTCGGCCGCGTGGGACAGACTATTGCGAAAATGCTGCAAGCCGAGAAGATCCCGTATGTCGCGCTGGATATGAACGCGGATTCTGTCGTGATTGGGCGAATAAACGGATACAATGTGTTTTACGGCGATACGACCAGCCAGGATATTTTGAAAGAAATCGGCCTGGCCCAGCGGCGCACAAAAGCAGTTGTAATCGCACTGGATAACGCGGCGGTCGCGAAAAGAACAGTGCGCGCGGTGCACGATATATTGCCGCGGGTAAAGATCTTTGCAAGGGCGCGGAATATGCAAGAATCGCGTGTTTTGCAGGCGACGGGTGCCCTGGTCGCATTGCCTGAAACCATAGAATCTTCGTTTGCATTGGGGACAGAGGTTCTGGAAAACTTTGGCATAAAGCAGCAAAAGATAGAGAACCTGCTGTCTAATTTGCGTGATAATAATTACAGCGCATTGGAAGGGATAAAATAGGTATAGGGATCAGGTATAGGTATAGGTATAGGAAGTATGATTGTGCGATAAAATTTATCGCAAGTTCGGTATACCCTATACCTATACCTGATCCCTATACCTTAACATTTACAAAAACCTTAAATTTCTATCATAAAAACTTTTGAAATTATGAATGGAATGCTCGTTCATCGTGCGGCACCAGTAATCAACATCCGTCTTGTCGTCGGGCGCGCGGAAATAATAATAATTGGCTTTGGTATAATAGCTGCTGAATTTTCTGCGCTGCGACGACGCGTCAATGGTTTCTATCTTGTTCCTTGGAAATTCATTATTGAAAAATGCGACAAATTTTGAAAGCACTTCCAAACGCAGGCGGTAATCCGACGTGAAAGAATCTTCCCGGATGACAATATCGGCCGGACCAATGCGAAACTCGCCGGAATCCTGTAATGCCAGAATGGATTTTGTAAAAGTCAAAACTATATCGCCGGGCGTCTTTGCATAGTACGGCAAAGACCACAGGGCCCAAACTTTATTGAATTCTTTTTGAAAGTCGCAATCCAGAAATGATTCTTGGATTAATTTGTGCTGATTGCGGCCCAAGCTTTCGTCGCCCATAAAAGGCTCTACATTTGTTATGTGAAAATTTTTCAAGCCATAGTTGCGCTGAATGTCCCAAACGATCGGGGAACAGCCACCGCCAATATTCAGAATTTTTTGATTTTTCAGTTCTGACGGACGAACGCCCAAGGCGCTTTCATATTCACTGAAATTGCAGTCGTGAACCTTTTCTGAAAAGAAATCATATTCGTTTTGCATACGAACAATGTACTACAAATTGTTTATTTGTCAATAATTAATATAGAAAATGATAGAAATGATATTGAAAACCAAAACGATTTACGAAGTAAATCGTCATCCCGGCGAAGGCCGGGATCCACTGCGCCGCAGGCCTTAACGCGAAGCGTTCTGTCGCAGATGTTTTCGCTGGCGCGAAAATTGCTTTGTCATCCCGGCGCAGGCCGGGACAAGGCGCAGTGGATCCCGAGCCTCAAAGGGATGACGCCGCTGACGCGGCGTTTAGGAAAATCATATTTCAAATCTTTTTCCGGCCGCCGAATGCAATGTTCAAAGTGCCATCGTCTATGTAATCCAGATCTCCGCCCAGCGGCACCCCAGACGCCAATTCAGTAAAGGACAAAAGGTCAAAAGGACAAATGGACATTTGCTCTTCCTTTGTTTGTCCTTTTGTCCTTTTGTCCTTTTGTCCTTCAATTTTTAATGTATTCATTATGTAGTGCTGGGTTGTTTTGCCCTCTATCGTATTTGGCAGGGCGAATATTATTTCTGTAATTTCCTCATTTACTATGCGCGCAGGTAATGTTGCGATATTCAAGTCCGCGGGGGTGATGCCGGCCTGGCCGGAAAGCAGCCCGCCAATAATGTGATAGCGCCCGCGAAAAATTCCGGACTTTTCCAGAGTCCAAACATCGGCCAAATCGCGCACTATGCACAGCTGTCCGTTTGCGCGGGAATGGTCACGACAGAATTCGCAAATGGGGGCTGCGTGCTCTCTGTTATCTGTAAGTGTTCCGCATACAGCGCAGGGGGCGATTTGCCCGGCGGCATCAATTAATGCGGCGCCCAGCGCGGCAGCGCGGCCTGTTTTGTCTTGAAGCAGCCCCAAAACTATGCGCTGAGCGGCCCGCCCGCCGACGCGCGGCAGCTTTGCAAATTGTTTGATAAGTTTTTCAATCGTCGGATTCATCTTGATTTATTATACCTGTGTGAATCTTGCAACCTTGCTGCTACATCTAAACTCGCCGCTAATAACGCGGCTCGTTAAGATTACGCAACGCTCGGTTTCAATTGTCGGATTCATAATTTTCTGAATGAAAGATTACAATAAATAGATCTTAAAGTCCATTCTGATTTTTTGAACTTATAATGCTGGCTTTTGACATTGCTTCTTTATTTTTCAACGAAAAAGTACGCGGACAAGATAACCCAAGCGCGTGGAATTTCACAAACGGCATTAACGAATTTTCTTGACTTTTTGACTGATATAGGTAATAATAAAAAACATAAAGACAAATGATTATATCATTTTGCGACCTGGGTCTTGACGATTTCCTGGTGGGAAGTTCTAAGCGAAAGCGGGCTCAGGTTGGTTTTTCTAAATTTCAATTTTAATTTTTTCCTTTATACAATTATAAAATTGTGAATTATTATCCTTGTATTTGTCAGCCACAGAACCAGCTATCATATCAGCAATCTGCACCAGAATCTCATTTTCAGAGTTTACAAAATACATCTTAATTGTTCTGCTGTTTATTGTTTGCCGCATATATGTTTTAATTTCCACTTGCTCTGATTTATGAGTCTTTCCGTCTATTATAAGATTTAGAAATTCCGGCTCCATATCCCAAGCATTTCTTACCAAATAAGAAAAACAAGCCCCTTTATAAAAAGAGTTTTTCTTTTTATCTATATGCAGATTTGTTTTTCTTTTATCAAGAGCCAGAACATAAATGCTGAAATCATATTTTTTAATGCATTGGAAAAACTGAGCTTTGGTATCAAAATCACTATGAACATAATGATATTCATTTTTCTTTTTCAGTTTCAACTTTAATTTCTGCAAATCCGATTCTATTGCCTGTTTTACGCATATATCCGGAAAAACAACCATTACAAGAATCAAGTATTCCTTGCCCCAGGCGTCGGGATTCAGCCCGTAATTTCCGGATTCGTCAATTGCGGCAAAAATCTTATTTTGCTTTTTCACAAGGCAGATTATACCAGCCGGCACAATTATTTGCAATCCGCCAATAATTGTTATATAATATCCTTGCATTGGAAAATCCAATGCAGGGGTGTGATTACCCTTTTGATGTTTGGCGTCCGCGGGGACGATAAAAAACCTCCGACTTGGGTTGGAGGGCTGGCGAATATATTGAATAAGCCGCACTATTTTCCAAACATCATAGTAATCAACCTCCAACCACCCTTCGCGCTGCACGCTTCGGGTGGCAAACAAATATAATCAAGGAGATTATTATGAAAAAGAAATTAAAAATTTATATTTTAACTGCTTTGGCTGTTGCTATTGCCACCGCTTGTGGTCAGCGCCACGAAAAAAGCGCTGAAAAGGAAGCCGACACCAAAAAGCAGAAAATAGAAGCGGCCAAATCCAAACTTTCCGAAGCCCAAGCCGACAGCGTATTCAATATTGATTTCAGAATGCTGGCTGATTCAATAAAACAACTTACAGCTTATACAGACGGGCTGGGTGCTGAAATAGCTGCATTATCGGAAGATGATTTCAACTTTGATTCTTATGTTTGCAAACAATCGTATGGAAAATTAGAATCCGGTTTAAGCAAGATAGACAAAAAATATATTCACGAAAGATTGAAAAGACTGGACCCAAACCGTCATATTATGATTGCAGATTATGACGGATCCGGCACAATGAATAAATATGAATATGTTGAAAAGTTTGATTATGATATGTATATGGCGTTTATTATATCAATACAAGAGCTTGATGAAAAATCGCTTACTCCCAAGGATATTGACTTGTTATCAAAGTTCAAAGCCACTTATGACAAGATTTATGCTTCTATTTCTATTGATGGTTCAAAGCTTGGGCCCCTGAAACAAGCAGCCAAGATCAGAGAGAAAAAAATCGGCGAGGCCCAGCCATATCGTGAAAGCCTGCAAAAATTAACCACCAGAAAATCTGAGATTATATCAAAGCTTAAAGGTCGCAATTATTAAGTTTTTAATGAAACACAAAGCATTCTATGCCGGTGGCGGCGCACTTGGTTTTTATTTGCTGCGCCGCGCTTTCACTTAATCCTTTCGCGCGCACGCGGAACATTCCGTTCGGCGCCTGTTTAATAACCGCGGACACGCCCAGTGCGTTTCGCACGCGCGCGACCTGTGATTCCGCCGCTGTGCGAGAGCCAAACGCCCCAAACTGAACACCTGCTGCGCCGGTGGCGCGGAGAGTATTGCTCGCTTCGCTCGCAGAGTAGAGAGTAGAGATTTGAGAGTTATCAACTTTGGGCTCCCTACTCTCTACTCTATACTCTTTACTCTGCGGCGCAGCCGCAACACCCAACTGCGCAAAACCCTTGTCCAGCATCTTTGTGCTGACCGCAGCGCGGACATCTTTGTTCGCCGCGCCCAAGACAACCGACATCAAATGATGCCCGTCCCTTTCCGCCGTCGCAACCAATGAATATTTGGATTTATTCGTATATCCGGTTTTCATCCCCGTCGCACCGGGATAAGTCCCCAGCAACCGGTTCCCGTTTGTATAAGTCTGGCCGTTATAGGTCCAGCTGCGAATTCCGAAATATTTCCAATACTGTGGAAAGTGCTTGTAAACTGCCATAGACAGCAATGCTATATCGCGCGCGCTGGATAAATGATCGTCATCCGGCAAGCCGCTGGAATTTTCAAAATTGGTTTTGGAAAGCCCGATTTCTCCGGCAACCTGGGTCATCAATGACGCAAAACTTCCTTCTTTCCCGCCTTTTAGATTTTCAGCCAGAACGCGCGCCACATCATTTGCGCTGTGAACGGCGACGGCCTTTATCGCGTCTTCTACCTTTATCTTGCTGCCGGCGGCCAGCCCCAGTTTCACGGGCGACGCATTCGCCGCATTATTGGAAACTATCAAATAATCGTCCAGTTTCAAGCGCCCGTGCTCTAACGCGTCAAATGTCAGATACAGGGTCATAATTTTGGTCAGGGATGCCGGATAGTTCAGATCGTTTGCGTGTTCGGAATAAAGCACTGCGCCGGTATCCATATCTGCGACCAGCGCAGCATTGTATTCCGCACCGCGCGCGGAACAATGAACAATGAACAGTGAACAATGAACAATGATTGCAAAAAATAATTTTCTCATAATGCAAAGATTACAAAAAAAGATCCTTGCGGGTCAAGATTATTAAAACAGGTTCGGAGCGTACCCCTGCCCCCGCGCCCCGGGCCCCGACGCAATAGTAGATTGCGGTGGGTGGGTTCGGGGGCAGGGGTTTCCACCGCGCTTAATCAATCTCTCTTAAAGAAATCTTTTCTTCGTCCACAATTACAAGTTTTCCGCGGTTGATTCCGAACTTTCGTGCGCTGTTGAATCCGTCGCGCTGGCCGAACAGCTGCTCGTCGCAGATCGGGAAAACTCCGCGCGACATACACAGTTGATTCGCAATAATCGGTTCGTTGCAGACCGCGATAATCGGCACATCCGGACGCCGGCAAGAAATTTCCGTAGTGGCCACAGTATCGCGCGCGAAAACCACAATCGCCGCAGCTTTGTTCAGATAAGCCATAGATGTAACAGAACGCGACCAATCGTTTTCCGGAATATTTTCAACGCGCGACCAGTCGTAATGATTTTCTATCCCGTCTTCGTCTGCGTATGTCAAAATCTTGGACATTGTTTCCACCACTTTCAGCGGGTGCTCTCCGATACTGGTTTCTTCGCTGGTCATAGTGGAATCAGCACGCAGATACGCGGCGTTCGCGACATCGGAAATTTCCGCGCGCAACGGAAATTCACTGTGCATCATAGAGCCCAACATCTGCGTCGCCACGATAATCGGCCGGTTGTACTGGCGGCAGAGTCTGATCAGCTTTCTTTGCAGCGCGGGCAACTGCTCAAACGGCACTTCTACGGCCAAGTCGCCGCGCGCGAACATAATGACATCGGAAACTTTTATGATTTCTTCAATTCGTTCCAAGGCTTGGGGGCGTTCTATCTTTGAAACGATTTTTATAGGCGCATTGGTCCGTGCGGTTATATAATCGCGCGTTTCCACAATATCTTCCGGCTTTTGCACAAATGAAATCGCGACAAAGTCCGGATTCAGCGGCAAAACAAAGTCCAAGTCCGATCTGTCTTTTTCTGTCAGAACGCTGGTCGCAACCTCTGTATCCGGCAAGTTGAATCCGCGGCGATCCCAAATCTCCGTGCCGCGCAAGACGGTGGCAACGACTTTGCCGGGTTCAGTACGCAGTACTTTCATCGCCATTTTTCCGTCATTCAGCAATATGGTATCGCCGACTTTTAGCGAACCCAAGACATCGCCGTCCGGCAGCTGCACGCGGGTATTATCCCCCAGTGCGGGATCGGTATCAAAAACAAATTCCTGCCCGACTTTTAATACTGTCTTTACGGTAGAGCCATCCGCGGGATAAGTCCCGGCAAAGTCGCCTATGCGATGCTTTGGCCCCTGGGTATCGGCCATTATTGCAATCGGGCGATCCAGTTCCACTGATAATTTGCGGATAGTCTTTATCTTTGCAGCCTGGGCTTCCTGGGAATCGTGGGAAAAGTTCAAGCGGCAAACATTCAGGCCGCTATTCAACATATCGCGCAGAATTTCAATTGGTTCGGACGCGGGTCCGATGGTGGAAGTTATTTTAGTCAGTTTTTGCATACAAAACACTCCGTGTTTTTAGGAACAGGGAC
>JAIRZE010000024.1 GCA_031267375.1 Rickettsiales bacterium
TGTTATTGTATTAGTATACTAATACAATAACATACATTTTATGACTCCTACCCCGTCCGCCTGCGGCATCCACCCCTTCCCTTTGGGAAGGGGAATTTAGACCGAGTTTATAATTGCTAACTGCTCATTGCTCATTGCTAATTAAAAACGCGCCGCTCGGCGCGTTGTTTAGTTCACATCATTCTGCTGCTTGCAACAGGCCATTTCCCACCAAGCCGCCAAGCCCGGAACCAAGAACAGCACCACGCCCGCAATTTTCCACAGCCCTATCATATCATAGGTATACATTTCAACATCCTGCAACGAACAGAACATCATATCCTCCATCAAGCCCGCATAAAAGCTGGTCATTGACACCAGCCAGAATGCCACTATCAGCCCCAAATTAATGGCAAATGCCCGCAGCAGCATATTGCGTTTGTGTTGCAGCTTTGTGCAAATATGCTGCATTTGATCGGCCGGCAGATTTTTCTGAATCATAATTTTCTCCTTTTAATTATGCAGGTAAATTCTATCATTTTCAGGCCAATTTACCGATAGGACGCTATTCCAAATATAATCTAAACGAACACGAAGTGTTCGTCATACCGGCGCAGGCCGGTATCCACTGCGCCGCAGGCTTTAACGCGCAAGCGCATTTCATATTTATTATCGCTTCGCGATTAAGGTCTGCGACGCAGTGGATCCCAGCCTTCGCTGGGATGACGGCTCTGACGAGCCGTTTATATAGATACTAAAAATTCCATAATAATACTTGACAAATGAATTATTTGGACTATTATTTGTCTAAAAGAGGTTTTGGCAATGTTCAAAAAACTGAAATTAAAAATCGCAAGCTCTTTGGTCAAAAGCGCCGAACGCAACGAAACAACCAAAAAGTCCGCAAAAAAATCAAAATTCTGGGCGCGTGTTTGGAAAATCATTTCCGCGCCTTTCCGCTTTGCCGCCCGCGCGCTGCGCGCTTTCTGGCGCTGGCTTTGCCGCATAGACTTGGTAGGGCTTATCAATCTGACTCTGTTGCTGGCAATCATCGTATTGTTTGCAATTCTGACTATGCATTTCGTTTCCTGCAAAAAAGCCGGGCAAATCACAATAACAGATCGTCCGTACATTGCAGCGCCGGCACCTGCGCCAAAGGCAGAGACGATTGAAATTCCAGCAAAGGCGACCGTTGATACAAAGACTTTGGAAGCGACGATCACTCTGCCGCTGAAAAAAGTCATTGAAAAAGCAAAACCGGAAGTGCAAAATGCAAAACCTGTCAGCGAAAGCAAAAAATTAAATTTCTATGGCGATATGGTGATTGACGGGCAGTTGCCGGGCCAAAAATTAACCGCTGGCACGACTATTGAAGGTAATGTATACTTGCAAAATATGCGTCGCTATACTTTGCCCTGCGGCATAGTCATTGACGGGGACTTGTTCCTGCGCGATGTGGAAATGCTGCGCTTTTGCGGGGATTTTACGATTACGGGAAATATTTATGTCAGCCGCCGTTCGTCCTTTGGACCGATACCGACAACCGCGCGTCTGGGCGGACAGGTTATATTTTAAGAAAAAAATAAAAAGGAGCAAAAAATAGCAAATGAAAAAGACTTTACTGATGAAGTAAAAGGCACAGTTCACAAAAATTCAGGTTGTGTTGCCGGCGGATGTTTGGGCGTTGCCGGATTTATGGGCGCAAGCTGAGTCGCGGGTATGATCGGCGGTAAGTATACTTTTGCGATTATCGTCGGCGGGTTGCTTGTATTGTATGTTTTTAACAGCAAGACAAAACAATTCGTAAAGAAAACTCATCACGGATTGAAAACGAAAATCAAAGATTGGACACGGTAAAAACGCGGCGAATGCCGCGTTTTTAATTTTCCGGAACCTGGGCCGGGGCCACGGGCTGAGTCAATTCTTGACGCAATTCAGACTGCTGCGCCGCGGTATTGTACCTTGACGAAACTATCGCCAGCAACGCGCACAGCACAAAGAATATCACCGCCAGCCAAGCCGTCATCTTGGTCAGAAAATTTCCCGCCGAAGCGCCCGTCAGCGCGCCGCCGAACATAGATGCCGCGCTGGAACCGGACATACCGCTGCCTTCGGATTTTTGCAGCAAAATAACGCCTATCATCATAACGGCGACAATTATTAAAAGTGTAAGCAATACAGAGAACATAGAATTTCCTTTCAAGTGTTAGTTCAAGCAATTTTATACACCGAATGCCGCAATTGCAAGAAATAAGTTAGGAGAAACACACCTAATCGCGCAGCGACTCCTGCCCCCTTGTGGGGCGGGATAGAGTTGGCTTGGTGGGGCGACCTTGTCCCAAGGTCGCCAAAGGCGGGTTTGTCCCAAACCCGCCCCATCTAGCAACTCTTGGGTGGGGGTAAATATTAATACCCCCACCCAAGAACTTCTAACTCGCTGCGCTCGTAAGAAGTTCTATCCCGCCCCACAAGGGGGCAGGAGTCGCTTCGCGATTATGGGGGCGCTTTCTGCGATTATCCAAAAATCTTCAACAGCTCTGCGGCGGCCGCTGCCGTTGCCGCTTTCTTGGACACCCCTTGGCCCGACGCAGTTTTCCCCAGCGCATTTACGCGCACATTAAACACAGGGCTATGACTATTGCCCGATTCTGGCAAAAACTCATATTCCGGAAGCGCCCCGCTGTCAGATTTCTGCACGAATTCCTGCAAGGCCGTCTTTGCATCCTTTGGCGCAACAGCATCTGCGGCCGCCAATGGCCGCCAATTATCAACCACAACCGCGCGTGCCGCTTCAAACCCGCCGTCCAGATAAATCGCGCCCAAGGTCGCCTCCATCGCGTTCGCCAAGATATGATTCAAGCGGCCGCCCGTCATATGCCCGTGGCGGACTTTTTTATCAAATCCGAAAGTCTTTGCAACCGCGCACAATGTATCCGTTGAAACCAAGACCGCGTGGCGGCGGGCCAATTCGCCCTCTGATTCCTTTGGGAACATTTCATAAAGCAGCACGGCGACGGACAGCCCCAGGACTCGGTCGCCTATGAATTCCAAACGCTCGTTATTATTGACCGCATTCGCGCCGCTTTGCGTCATCGCCAGGTCAAACAGTTTTGCGTCGTTAAAAGTATATTTCAGTTTTTTCACTATTTAATCCCCAGGCCGAATCTGTCCCAGCGCATTTTGCTGGGCCAGGTCCAGAACGCTATCATCGGCGTGTAATAATTATGCGAATACCAGACAGACCACACGCGGCCCATAATATTATCCCGCGGCACAAAGCCCACATTCACGCGGCTGTCCGCAGACCGGTCGCGGTCGTCGCCCATCATAAAGTAATGCCCGTCCGGTACTGTGAACGCCGGGGTATTGTCAAAGTCCGCATCGTCCGAAACTTCTACAATTTTGTGGCGAACGCCGTTGGGCAGGACTTCGTCATATTCCATCGCATTGATTACCCCGCAATCCCACGGAATCTGCCGGCAATATGAATCAGACTTATATTCAATGGTATAATTAAACGGCGCGGGCGCGTTGTCTATGAAAATCTTGTTGCCCTTTATCGCCATATTGTCTTTGTAAAAACCGACGCCGCGCAACGACTTTGGCAAATTAGCCATTATATACGGATGCGGATTTTCGCGCACAACCTGCTTGCCGTTGATATGCAGGCGCCCTCCTATCATCTGAACGGTATCGCCGGGCTGGCCGATCAAGCGCTTTACATAGTCCAAAGATTCATCCGCCGGATTTCTGAAAACCACCACATCGCCCTGTTTTGGCTCGCGCCCAAAAGTCGCAAAGCGTCCGTTCCAGACTTTCCAAGATCCGAATGGAAAAGAATACCGCGAATAGCCATATGACCACTTTGTTATGAAAATGTGATCGCCGACCTGCAAGGTTGGAATCATAGAACCGGACGGGATGTTAAATGGCTCTATCAGCAGAGAGCGGAAGACGATTGCGATCAATCCGCCGTAAAAAAGAGTATTGAACCATTCGCGCGCTATATTTTTATTTTTTACCGGCATTTTTCATTTCCTTTCTTTTTGCGCATTTTAGAACTTGAATTAAACAAGCGCAAGCTTTATTATGCGCCTATGATTTCACTGAATTCTTTAATTTTCACCGGAATGGACGCCACACGAATAGAAGTTCAAATCCAGATGACCGGCAATATGTCCGCAGAAAATAATTTTGCCCTGATCGGGTTGCCGGACCGCGCGGTCAAGGAATCTTATACTCGCATTTGGAATACTCTGTCCGCGTTGAACATCTCTATGCCGCCGAAAAAAATCACAGTCAATCTGGCGCCCAGCGATATTGAAAAATCGGGGGCTCACTTTGACCTGCCGATACTGTGCGGGATTTTATGCGCTATTGGAATTCTGCCCCAGGAAAAGCTGGCGCAATATGTGATATTGGGCGAAGTCGGACTGAACGGACGCTTGGCAAAAACAAACGGAATTCTGCCGGCCGCGGTTTGGGCAAAGCAAAATGGCCTGGGGATTATTTGCCCGGTGGACTGCGGGGCGGAAGCAAAATGGGCCGGAAACAATGACATCTTGGCCGCGGGTCATATTCTGGACTTGATAAATCATTTCAAAGGAACCCAGATTCTGCCCACGCCCAGCGCGGGCCCACCCGCGGCGGCAATTGCGCGGTGCGGCGATTTGGCAGAGGTTCACGGACAGCTGGCGGCAAAGCGGGCCTTGGAAATCGCGGCCGCTGGCGGGCACGCTATGCTGATGATAGGCCCCCCCGGATCGGGTAAGACTATGCTGGCGTCGCGTCTGCCCGGAATTATGCCGGCGATGACCGCGGAAGAAATTTTGGAATCATCTATGATTTATTCAATTGCGGGCCACCTTAACGCGCAAAGCTTGGTGTCAGAGCGTCCGTTCCGCAGCGTGCATCACACGGCCAGCAGCGTTGCGCTGGCTGGCGGCGGCAGCGATGCAAAGCCCGGGGAATTTTCATTGGCGCATAATGGAGTTTTATTCTTGGACGAGTTGCCGGAATTTCAGCGGGCGACTTTGGAAATTCTGCGCCAGCCTATGGAATCGGGAAAAATTATGATCTCGCGCGCGAAAAAGACAGCCGCGTATCCGGCGCGATTCCAGCTGATCGCCGCGATGAATCCGTGCCCCTGCGGACACCTTGGGAACAGCGCGCTGTCGTGTTCGCGCGCGCCCAGATGCGCAGAGGCTTATCAAAATAAAATCAGCGGGCCGCTGCTGGACCGCATAGACTTGCATATTGATGTGGATCCTGTGAATCCCTGGGAAATGTCAAAAGATTCCACGCCGGCGGAAACATCGGCGACGGTGCGGGCGCGGGTGGTGGTGGCGCGGAGCCGGCAGATTGCGCGACAGGGAATAATGAATGCGCATCTGGACGGCAAAGACTTGGACGCGGCGGTGAATTTATCTGATGAATTGACAGAGTTTTTGAATGCCGCGGCGCAAAAAATGGGATTGTCCGCGCGCGGATATAACCGGATAAAGAGAATCGCGCGGACTATTGCGGACCTGCGCGGAAGTGATATTGTAGAGTTGAATGATTTGACCGAGGCTATTTCATATCGTCCGATAAATCGCGGAAAATATTTTGTGTAAGAAAACTTTGCCAAAGAAAAACTTGATTTTCGGATTTTTTTGTGTAGAATAGGCAAAGTTGCGCCCGTAGCTTAACTGGATAAAGTCCCTGACTACGAATCAGGTGAGTGCAAGTTCGAATCCTGCCGGGCGCGCCACCAAATTTCACCGAGCGAAGCGAGGGCTGAAATTTGAGTGTCTCGCCGAAGTCCGCAGGACAAAGGCGGACAAACAGACCAGATTCAAAAAAAAAAGAAAAAATGTCATATATTTGCAAGAAATTGATTTAAGCAGTGCGGCCACAGGAAATCTTGCGGGCGCACTTTTATGCGCCCGTTTTTTAATACAAAAAGGAAAACAATATGTCAGAAGCAAACGAAATTTTTCATTGGGCTGATTTAATAGCTATGCGCATAATTCGCGAAAAAGGTGATAAAAATCTTTATACGCTGGCCAGCGGAATTACTCCGTCCGGCACGATTCACATTGGAAAATTCCGCGAAATAATCACGACAGAGCTGGTAACACGCGCACTTGTCAAAATGGGAAAAAATGTGCGCTTCATTTATTCTTGGGACGATTACGACACTTTCCGCAAGGTACCGAAAGATATGCCCCAGCAGGAGTTGCTGCAATCTTTGATGTATCAGCCGATCGTTGACATTCCCGATGTTTACGGCACCGAAAATTCTTATGCGCGGCATAACGAAGTAGCATTGGAAACAGTTGCTCCGACGCTTGGGATTTCCAGCATAGAATTTATTTATCAAAGCCAGAAATACCGCAGCGGCGTCTATAATGATTTGATTATAAAAGTTATGGACAACCGCGATAAAATCCGCGATATTTTACAGGAATTCAAAACCCAGGAAATAGAGGGTAATTGGTTCCCTATTGAAACATATTGCAGCAACTGCAACCGCGACAGGGTAAGCTTTTCAAATTACAATTCGGATGCAAAGACCGTTGATTACGAATGCAAGCTGTGCGGCCACAAAGAAACATTGGATTTGAAAAATTCCACGCGCTTGAAACTGCCTTGGCGCATAGACTGGCCTATGCGGTGGGCGTTTGAGGGCGTTGATTTTGAGCCGGGCGGAACAGATCATTCGTCCGCGGGCGGATCTTATGACACCGCGAAAATTCTTATAAAGGAAATCTTTGGCGGCGCGGCGCCCGAATATGCAAAATACGCTTTTGTTTTGCCAAAGGGCGAACGGACAAAAATGTCTTCGTCCGTCGGGAACGGATTTTCCGTAAACAGCGTTCTGGAAATTTACGAGCCTGAAATGATCCGCTGGTTCTTTGCGTCTTACAAGCCTGACGCTTCATTCAACCTGGCATTTGATATAGATGTATTGAAAAACTATGAGGCCTTTGACCGTATGGAGCGCGTCGTTTACGGCGCCGAAGGCGATAACGAAGAAAAGCGGAATGTCGCGCGGCGCATTTACGAATTGTCGCAAATCAACAGCGACGGGAAAATTCCGGATGCCCTGCCGTTTCAGCCGTCGTTCCGCCACTTGTGCAACTTTTTGCAAATGACGGATTTTGATATTGAAAAAACGCGCGCATATTACGCGGATCAGATTAAAAACGAGCGCGACGAACGCCGTTATCAGGAACGCGCGAAGCGCGCCATAAACTGGCTTAAAAATTACGCGCCGGACGATTTCCTGTTCATCATAAACGAAACGCGCCGGACTGATTTGAATCCCACTGACGCCGAGAGCGCATTTGTGGAAGAATTAAAGGCGATGCTGGCGAATGACTGGAATGATTTTGCAGATGAGTACGATTTGCAAAACAGAATCGGAATCTTGATAGAAAAGCACAAAATAGATTCTTCGGCCGTTTATAAATTATTGTATCAAATGCTGGTGAATCGCGACAAAGGCCCGCGTTTGGGCAGCCTGATATACAGCATAGGCCGCGATAAAATCTTGACTTTGATTTAATTACGATAGAGAGAAAAATAAAATGCCTGAACCTGAATCAGTTGACCTGCTGATCGCAGAAAGCGATCGCAAAAATCTGGCCGCCATAAAGCGCGCCGCTGACAGCGGTCGCATTGACTCCGCCGCCGCGGAATATCTGTCCGGCCTTTATTCCGACAGTATGGAGCATCTGCGCGAAGTATTTTATACCCTGGGCGATGTTTTCGGCGCGCCAAAGACCGCCGTTCACGACTATGACTATAAAACCGATTCCATTTCTAACAAGCCGGTTAAAATCGCGGACATCAATCCGCTGGGGCATTATATGGTTTTCCACCGCTTGGACGCCGACATAATGCGGAATCAATTTTTTACTATCCGGGACGCGCACGATGCAAACTTGTTCGTGTCCAGCATTGTCAGCGTCATTGTAGCCAGTCAGAAAAGTATTGCCCGCGCTTTGGAAAAAATCACCGGAAAATATTATGACAGGTATGTAAACGAAGTCGCGGACGCCGCGGCCCGCGTGCTCTGTGATGATGGACGCGTAGCGTCCGCAAAGGCGATTGGCGATAAAATCCGCGCGGAATTTTCAAAGAAATTCATAACCAATCCTTCGGAAACGGTGCTGGGCATAATCGGCCGCGGGCACGAAAGCCTGGCTGTATCCCTGGTGCGCGAATTGGATAAAATAATATTGCCGCACTGTCGCCTGAACGATGTGTATCGCGTGAAGTGCTTGTTTGATATGATTCCCCAGGCGCGGACCTTTATCAGCCGCATCGCAAAGGACCGGATCATAGATGCGAAAGATACTTTCTTTAACACCCTGAACCCGCGCAATTACCGCGATGCAAAGATTATAGTGAACATCGCGCCGGCCGGGGCGCCAGTCGTGCCAATGGAAATAATCTGCCAGGTGCGCGCATTTTTCAACTATGAAAAGCAGACTCACGAAACATACGAAGTTCAACGCAGCGGCAAGAAAATAAATATCGCGGCGCTGGAACGGGCCCAGGCAAAGTTCTTGAACGACGGCATCAATCAATACAACAGCCTGATCTGCACCTGCGTTGACGATCTGCTGGACCGCGTCGGCTGGAATATAATTTATATGAAGGACAAAAAGCGCTGCGAAGAATTTTTATTTGAAGGGTTTCCAAAACTAGCCGCCAGCCGCTATCCGGAAAACATCACGGATTCTATTTTAAGCAAATTGGAAAACGCGGTTAAAAACGAAGTCTTTCGGATACAAAACGCGCCGCGCGTGCTGACCTTGGCCGAAGAAATAAATATCTTTCGCTATATGGCCCAGTTTATATTCGTGTCGGCGATGCCGTATTCAGTTATCGCGGATAACTGCAAAGCAAGCGGAAACGGCCTGGCCGCGCGCCTGTTTAACTTTATAATGACAGAAGTCGCAAGGTATCAGAAGTAGCCGCTGCGCGGCAGAGTGAAGATTTTGCTTCGCAAAATCAGAGTAGAGAGTAGAGATTAGAGATATTAAGCTTTACTCTCTACTCTATACTCTCTACTCTTTATTTTCTTGCTTTCTATGATTTTATATCGCATACTATGCAAAGGTTCTTGTATTTCACGGGAATCACAACAAGCATAACAAAGGAAAAAGATTATGCGTCAAGGTAAAGTAAAATGGTACAACGGTAAAAAGTGTTTTGGGTTTATTACTCCGGATACGGCGAACGCGGCGGGCAACACAGAAGATGTGTTCGTTCATTCCAGCGCTCTGCAAGCGGCAGACATCAGATTCTTGAATGAAAACGACATTGTTGAATTTGAAGAAGAAGTTCGCAATGGCAAGCTTTCTGTTACGACAATCAAATTGATCAAGCGCGATGAAGAATCGGCGAAGAAATTTCAGGAACGGCGCGCCAGCTTTGGCGATCGCGACGGCGGCGAGCGTCGCTCGTTCGGCGGCGACAGACGCGGCGGTGGCTTTGGCGGAGATCGTCGTGGCGGCGGTTTTGGCGGCGACAGACGCGGCGGAGATCGTCGTGATAACGGCGACGAAAAGCGCGGCGGATTTTCCTTTTGGAAAAAATAAATAATGCGGCGAAAGCCGCATTTTTATTTTTTCAAGCTCGGTCTGAATTCCCCTCCTATGGAGGGGTGCCCCCGAAGGGGGCGGGGAGGGTATTCTTATTTCAAACACCCTCCCCGGCCGCGCCAAAGCCACCCCTCCACAGGAAGGGAATTTTCACCGAGCTTAATCACCCCACCCTATATCTCATCCCCTTTTCCCCTTTACATTTTCAAAATCCGCCCTATAATGATTTCATAATAATAAAAGGAGAAAATTATGTGGATTACTATCGCCGTCATCGCCGTCATTTTACTATATATCGTCGCCGTTTATAACGGGCTTGTCGCGCGCCGCACCCAGGCAAAGGAAGCGTGGGCGACTGTGGATACCCAATTAAAACGCCGCTATGATTTGATTCCGAATTTGGTGAATGCGGTGGGTGGCGCGGCCGCGCACGAAAGCAAGACTTTGGAAGCCGTCATAAACGCACGAAACAGCGCGATTTCCGCAAAAGGAATAGAAGACAAAGCCGCGGCGGAAAATCAGCTGACCGGCGCTTTGAAAAGCATTTTCGCTTTATCGGAAAGCTATCCAACTTTGCAGGCGAATCAAAACTTTTTGGAATTGCAGCGGGAACTGTCGGATACTGAAACAAAAATCCAGGCGGCACGTCAGTTTTATAATACTGTCGTGATGGGCTTGAATACCGCGATTGCGCAATTTCCCAGCAATATTATTGCGAATTTGTTCAAGATCAGCGCGGAAGAATTTTTCAAGATTGATGACGCGGAAAAAATCACGCCAAAGGTAGAGTTTTAGTATTTAAGCTCGGGCTGAATTCCCCTCCATAGGAGGGGGATTCAGACCGTGCTTAAAACAACCACTATCTCAAAACTTCATCCTGAAATTTGCGCTTACTGTATGCGACATAAAATTCTGCCGCGAATCTAATCTATATTCCAGCCCTGCCACAAATATTTCCCCGGTCATCGCCAGACCCAACCCTGCGTTCAATGCCGCCGGATCCGGCGATTCCACAGGTATAAAGTACTCTGCCCCGTTTGACAATGTAGCGCTTATCACATTGCTGCCGCCGCGCATCGCGTCATAGCTTCCGCCTATAAAAACATTCGGCGCGAATAAGAAATCGCCCCTGATAAAATCTCCGCCTATGCGCAGATTCGCCATACCCGTCAATGCATTATATGACCATTCGTTGAAAGTCTGCACCGCGTCGTCCGTATGCATTCCGCTTTTGACATTAATCCAGCGCGCGCCGACATAAGGCGTTGCGAAAATCTTTCCGCTGGAAATTTTCTTGCCGATTAAAATCTCCGCCGCGTAAAAATCAGAATCGTATTCGCTGTCGTCCTCTATCCCGGATACGAATTTATCATTAGTCCAATTAGTCTGCCCAATGCTTGCGCCGCCATTTATAAAAATGCCGCCGGGGGACAAATATTTTGCAAAAGCCGACACGCTGTTCGTCGTTGCGTCCGTATAAATTCTCTTGTCATCAGTATCCGTTGTCGTGCGGGTATATCCGACGCCCAGCGTAATATTCGGCGCGACATAGCCCGACGCGCTGATGTTTATCCCAGATCGTTTTGTGCTGAAATCGCCGTTATATTCGGAAGTAAAATCCGATATTCCACCGAACAAGCGCGCGGATATTATCAGGCCTGTTTTCTTTATAAAGCATCTTCCGTTTTCCCACACGCAATCGGTCTTTCGCGAATCCAGCGGCAGCGCTATATTCGCAAAGGAATCTTCCAGATGCTGCAATGTTTCAAATATCGTTATCGGCGATTCATTGTACGCAAGAACGGATACAATATCGCGGAAAGCGTTTATATTTGAAGACGCCGCGTCTGTCATACGCTGGGCAACTATCGCTGTTTTTCCAGTACCGCCGATGACGCCGGCCCAAGCGTTCGCCGCCGCGGCCAGATAATCCGGCGCGCCCGTCGTTTGCATTAACTGGCCGCGAGTCTGCGGCATCGCATCCGCCAGAGCGCTTCCGCAAATAACAAGCAGTCCGAAGGCAATCCACCATCTTGGCCCAAGAATAATTTTTCCCATTTACAAACTCTCTTTTTTTATTATGATAAGAACAGGCGGAAAAAATTTTAATAGGACACTTTTGCTAGGAGAAAATTCAATGACCGTATACGACCATATAAAAAGCAACAACAGAAAGACCGCGATGCTGGTCGCACTGTTTCCTTTGATCTTTATCGCGCTGGTGTTTTTGTTCGTATGGATTGTCGCGCCGTTGGAAACAGCCCTGGAAAGATCGGAAGAGCACACGTCTGAAC
>JAIRZE010000030.1 GCA_031267375.1 Rickettsiales bacterium
CGATTGTTAGTACCGGTAAAGATGGCCACGGCGAAATTTATGTGAAATGGAACGGAAATAAATTAAAGCTGCGTATGGAGCCGCTGTATGATTTTTCAGAAGAAAACAAAAGCGTTCCGCACAAGCTTTACTTTGCGGATCCGGAATTTTCAAACCTGGAAATCAGCACTGAATTATGGCTGAATAAAAAGGGATTTCCGGCAAACAGAAATGCTAACTTTCAAAAATGCAGCTTTGTTTACGAATGCGATCACCTTTCGCTGGAAGAACAAATTATTCAAGCCAACCGCTTGGTATCATTGGGTGTCATAAATCGCGTGGTTCATTCCGGCAGCAAATCTTTGCACTGCCGCGCCACGGTAAAAGATGCGCCGACCAGCGAAGAAGAATACAAATGGCTTTGGTATTATATCGCGCGGTCTTATAAAATCATAGACGCGGACAAGGCGTGCAGCCATAACGGCCGCAGCTCTCGCCGCGCCGATGCAATTCGTGAAAGCAATGGCGCGATTCAAAAATTGATTCATCAAAACAATGCGGTTTTGGACCTAAATTGGCGGCCGTTGTTCGGCGAATATAAAATTCAGCTGAAAAAAGAAAGAGAATTAAAAGCATCCGCCGCCGCGAATTACAGCCAGCAGTACAGGGGCTCTACCGATGAAGATATATCGCGCGCGTTGTCGTATATTTCGGCGGGCTGCGAATATCCGGAATGGCGCAATGTAGGAATGGCCTTGCACTCTTATTACAATGGTTCGTCGGAGGGATTGACTGTGTGGGAAAATTGGTCGGCCGGCAGCGAAAAGTACAAGCCGGGGGAAACAGCAAAGCAATACAAAGCGTTCAAACATAACGGCGACATAGGGATTGGAACATTGTTTTGGCTTGCCGCGCAAAACGGCTGGCAGAGAAGGTAATCTCGGTATAAATTCCCCTTCCTTATGGGAAGGGGAATTACCACCGAGTTTTATTTTTCTATAACCAAGTCCAGGGCTTTAATGCTTTCAGCAAACTGTATGCGGTGCGTTTGTCCGCAAAGGTATGGCCGCAGCGCGGGCACACAATAAACGGCGCTGTCAATGCCTTTACCTTTTTGAATATTTGCATCCATACGAACAGACCCGCTATCCACATAGCCGCAACTATGCCCCACATAACATAGCCGAAATATTTGTTAACGGTATTCGTGATTATATTCACAACGCCGACATTTGACTTTTCCAAATCATTATAGATTTTCACCGCAGTCGGCCAAGACGACGGGCGCCAGGGATACACGTGATGTATTCCGTAATTGGTAAGCAAGGTGGTGCCCAGGCCGCCGCTGTTCTTGTCCAGCTGGTGCTTTATCGCTTCGTCCACCATTTTATCAACCTCGGTTTGCGAAATTTCCACAAGTTTCTTTTCTGCTTTATCCAGCTGGGCATTTACCATAGCGGCGGTATTATCCACCTTTGCCACTGCCGCGTTTGCGCCGGCAATGCCTTTGTCTGCCTGGGCCACAGCATTATCAACGGCCGTCGTATTCACGCCGAATTTTCCGGCCAGCCCCGTCAGGGATTTCACGCTGCCGGTCGTAGCGCTTGCCGCCTTGGTCGTGTCTTTCGCTTTTGCCGTTGTGTCAACGACCTTGTTAACAGCGCCCTCTGCCATTTTTACTTGCGAGATTGCGATCGCGACGGGCTTTTCCAAATCTATGGATTTTTTTATTCCGTCCAATAATTTTTCGTATTGGTCAACTATGTTTCTTTGCAAGTCAAAGAACACGGAAACAACGATTGATTTTTTTATCGGCGACGCGTAGTGCGATTTGATATACAGCGGCGCGATGGCGACAAAAGTCAGCCAGATAATGGAAATAATCCAAAACACTCGCTTTACTTTTTTTACCCAAGATGTCTTGCGCGCGACGGTTTTGGTGCCTGGCGCGTGCTCTATCACTTCTATTTCTTTCGGTTGTTTACGCATTGGATCCCCCTGTGTATTTTTCTGTAAATTCTTTTTTGAATTGTAAGAAATTTCCACGCTCTATTGCAAGCCTTATTTCGTGCATCAAGTCCTGATAAAAATAAAGGTTGTGCTGGGTCAGCAGAGTCGCCGCCAAAATCTCGTTGCACTTCACAAGATGATGAATATACGCCAGCGATAAATTGCAGTGCGAATTCAGCGGCGTTGGATCGTCGCGGAATTTAGCATTGCGCAGATTAATGGTACCGTGCGCAGTAAATGCTTGGGCGGTGCGTCCCGCGCGCGTCGGCATAACGCAGTCAAACATATCAATGCCGCGCTCTACGGCGCCCAGAATATCCAGCGGCGTCCCGACGCCCATCAGATAGCGCGGGCGATCCGCGGGCAGGGCAGGGGTAGTGTGCGCAATCATATCAAACATTATTTCTTGGGGCTCGCCAACGGCCAGACCGCCGATGGCATATCCGTCAAAGCCAATGCTGGTCAGGTCTGCGGCGGATTTCAAGCGCAAGTCTTTTTGATCCGCGCCCTGGACTATGCCAAAAATTCCATAGCCTGGGCGATCTATAAAAGCGTCCCGTGAACGCCGCGCCCAGCGCGCGACAAGGTCTATATTTTTTTCAACACGGTCCCGCGGTGCGGGCAGATGCAGGCACTCGTCAAGAACCATAGTAATGTTTGAATCCAATTGATGCTGGATCTGGACAGATTTTTCCGGCGTCAAAAGATGCTTTATTCCGCCGTCAATATGCGATGTAAATTGCGCGCCTTGCTCGCTCATTTTGGTAAGGGCGCCCAGCGACATAACTTGGAATCCGCCAGAGTCGGTCAGTATCGGGCCGCGCCAGCCGCTGAATTTATGCAGCCCGCCCATTTGCTCCACCAAGTCGCCGCCCGGCCGCATCATCAGATGATAAGTGTTTCCCAGGATAACTTCGGTCCCTGTATCGGCGACTTGGGCCATAGTCAATGCCTTGACGGTCGCGGCGGTTCCGACGGCCATAAAGGCGGGCGTTTGAAAAGTCCCGTGCGCGGTTTCCACGCTGCCGCGCCGCGCGCCGCCGTCCGTGCAATGCAGATTAAATTTTAGTGGCATTTAATTTTCCTTTTTGAATAACAGGCAGCAATCGCCATAGCTGAAAAATCTGTATCTTTCCGCAACCGCGTGCGCGTATGCGGCCTTCATTTCCGGCAATCCCGCAAACGCCGACACCAACATAAACAAGGTTGATTTTGGCAAATGAAAATTAGTCAGCAAAACATCAACCGTATTGAACTTATATCCCGGCGTGATGAATATGTTTGTCGCGCCATTAAAAGCCTTGTGATTCGCGCTTTCCAACAGGCGCAAAGATGTCGTTCCGATCGCGATGACGCGTCGCGCGCTGTTTATAATTTCCATTTGATCCGGCGTTATGATTCCGAATTCCGAATGCATTTTGTGATCGGATGTGTCGTCGGATTTCACGGGCAGCCAAGTCCCCGCGCCAATATGCAAAGTTATGTTTACAACCTTTGCGCCGGCGGCCTGTATCGCGGCAATAAGTTCCGGTGTAAAGTGCAGCCCCGCCGTCGGCGCCGCCATAGAGCCCAATGTTTCGGCATACACGGTCTGATACCGATCGCGATCGTCTGATTCTTCGTCGCGATGCATATAAGGGGGCAGGGGCATTTTTCCGACGCGGTCAAGAACTGCGAAAACATCATCGCATAAAAATTCCAGTTCCAATCCACTGTCGTCGTTTTTTGAAATAATTTTAATCTGTGTTTTTTCATCGTCCAAAATTAAAATATCGCCGATGTTTAGTTTGTTGAATTGCTTTGCGAACCCGAACCAAATATTTTCATTTTTGTTCGTGTGCAAAGTTATTTCGTAAACTTTGCCGGAAGGGGCGGTTGCGTTAAAGCGTGCAGGAATGACTTTGGAGTTATTAAAGACGACGACATCGCCCGCCCGCAGATGCGATATAAAGTCTGTGATCAGGCTGTCAGAGATAAGACTGTCTTGAATGGATAAAACTTTATCATCTGGCTCTGCCCCCGCCGCAAGGGCGGGGGTGGGTTTAACCACCAGCATACGGCTGGCGTCGCGGCGATCCAGCGGATGCGTCGCTATTAATTCCGCAGGCAATTCAAAATCAAAATTTGATACTTTCATTTATCTTACTGCTTTTGCCAATCTTTAAGCATCTCTTTAAGCATCTGTTCGCGCAGCACATCATTTTTGCGATTATTCATATATTCCCAAAAAATAGTGTCGTTCACATAATAAATCACAGGATGAAATGAATTTACCGTATTTGTAATCTTGTAAGCCGGAATATTAACATCTTGACGAATATGATTATAATATGTGTTGTCCAGCGTCAGAGAATCCCCGATCTTTATATAATCATATATGGCCTCGTATTCTTTAATCTGTCTGTCTATAAAGGGGACGCCTTTCCTGTCAATATCATCAAAATAAATTACTTTTTCCGGCAAGGAATCATTTTTATTCGCTATGTATATTTTATGATTTTTTTTGTCAATTACTTTGAATTTGCCGGATTCCGGCTGATTTTTACAGGCGAACAATAATGACAATGCAATAAAAAACTGCAAGCCGTATTTTTTGATGTTTATGTTTTTCATTTCTTAAACTCCAATCCTTGTTCTTGATATGCTTCGGCGCGGTTTTCCCAATCCGGCTCTACGCGCACAAACAAATGCAGTCTGGCATTAACGCCCCATTCGTCCTGAATCTCGTGCCGCGCCGCGGTTCCGATTTGACCCAATTGCGCCCCGCCGCGGCCCACGATAATCTTTTTATGATTTTCGGAATTCACAACGATTTTTTGATAAATTTCCAAAACGCCTTCCGGATCAGTCTCAACTTTTTCCGTCGCTACGAAAATATGATAGGGCAATTCCTGGTGCACAAATTTATAGACTTTTTCGCGCGTGATTTCCGCCAGCCATAATGTATCCGGAACATCCATAGCGTCTTTCGCGTCAAATAAATACGGAGATTCCGGCATCACCGCGGCCAAGGATTTCAGCATCGGCGCGATACCGTCGTCTTTCAAAGCGCTGCCTATAAAGATTTCCCGAAAAGGCGCCAGTTCGGATAGCTCTGCAATCATCGGCAGCAGTGTTTCTTTTTTGACGGCATCGGCCTTGTTGATAAAAGCAAAAATCGCTCTTCGCTCTTCGCTCTTCGCTCTTTGCAACTGTTCGCACAAAGTGCGAACAGTTGCGGTAATTCCGTGCGTCGCATCAATCAGCAGCAATACCGCATCGGCGTCCGACAAAGCGTCCATAGCCGCGCCGACCATAGCCTTGTCCAGTCTGCGCGCCGGCTTGAACACGCCCGGTGTGTCAACAAATATCAGTTGCGCCTGACCGATCATTTTGACGGCGCGCAGGCGGGTGCGCGTAGTTTGAACCTTGTGTGAAACAATGGAAACTTTGCGTTCCATAATGGCGTTGATCAGAGTTGACTTGCCGGCGTTGGTCGGGCCAATGATTGCGATAAAACCGCTTTTTGTATTTTGCATATTGCAAATATAGCACGGCAAAAATCCAAAATCAAAAATAAATAAGAAAAAACTTGACAAATCGCGGGGGGGGGTAGAATTGTCAATAAAATTGAGACAAAGGTGTATGCTATGATGCTGTCTGGAAAAGAAATTATAAAAAGAATGTCGCTGACCCCAAAGCAAAAACTCCAACGCTTTCTTGGCAAGTCAGTTTGTCCCGATATTTTGATAGAGCCATACGATGTGAAATGCGTTGGTCCGAATTCTTACGATATTCATCTTGCGCCGACAATGCTGGTATATGAAAACGAAGTTTTGGATTCAAAGCAAAACAATCCCACAAAGAAAATTGAAATTCCAGAAGACGGACTTGTATTGCAACCGGGAGAGTTATATTTGGGCTCTACCATTGAATATACGGAAACATTCAACTTGGTTCCGAAAATAGACGGCAGATCATCAATCGGCCGCTTGGGGATTTTGGTTCATTTTACCGCCGGGTTCGGAGATGTCGGATTCTGTGGAACCTGGACTTTGGAAATAATGGTTCAGAAACCGGTAAAGGTTTATCCCGGAATGCGCATAGGGCAATTGTATTACGAGCATATCAGCAAGGATCACGATAATTATAAAGGCCATTATCTGGGTCAAAACGGCGCGGTTGCTTCCAGAATGAATAACAAGGACAACTGGCAGAAGTAAAAGCAAAAATAAAAATCCGCAAACGCGGATTTTCAAAGCATTCCAAGTCGTATCCATTCACAGGTTTTATCGCGCAGCTTTGTTTGCCATTTTGGAATCTTCCGTAATTTTGACAGAGCGTCTTTTGGAAACATTATGCTGATTCTCTCCATAACAAATTCCGACTTTGGGCGGCCGACCAATGCTCCGCGCCGGACAATCTTGCCACCAATAAAATCATCGGCATCACAGGCGATCACATCCAGTTTCTTTTCTTTTATTTGTTTGAGAGCGGCCCCGGAAGTCATTTTTCCATTGCCATTCTTTAATTCTGAAAAACTGTAAACTTTAATTGTCATAATAGGCCTCTTCTTCATCTTTATGCGCGCGCCGCATAGAAATTATTCTAGCATTATTTTCTCGTTGAGTATGGATGACAGCGATTAACTTTTCTTCTAATTTTCCAATAGTCTTGAATCGGATTTCGTTATCCCGGTCAGATTGAAATGTTATGGCATTTTCATCGGAAAATATAATCCAAGAATCCGCGAAATCCAAATTTCTCAAACTTTTAGTAATTGCCTGTTTATCGTCATCCCATTCAAAATTCTCAAATTCATACACTTTTTCCATAATTCTCTCCTAATTATTATATATATAATAATTTATAAAGTCAAGCGTTTTGTCCATTCGTTATCTGGGAAATTCTGGCGCAGCATTGCCGCAAAGCCGGCCGATTGTTCCGGCAGACCCAATGCTTCATAAGCTTCTATCAATCTATACAAAGCCTCGGGCGTCATAACTGTTTCCTGGGCGCCGGACACCACGGACTGCAAGCGCGTTATCGCAGACGGCCAGTTTTGCCGGGCCATATCGCGTCGCGCAGAATACATTATCTTGCCGGCGATATAATTTTTTAGAATAATTATTTTATTCGCCGCGTTTTCCGAGTATGGGCTTTTCGGGAACCGGTCAACCAATTGCTCAAACTGATTCAGGGCGTATGCGGACATTCCGGGCTCTCTGCGCACATCGGAAACCTGGCGGTAATAGCACATTCCGCGCAGGTACATAACATAGGCCACATCATTATGCCCCGGATGAAATCTCATAAACCGGTCGGTCGTCAGCAGGGCCCCTGCAAAATCGCCGTCCATATATTGCGAATAAGCGGCCATAATCAGCGCGTCCGCGGCCCATTCGCTGGCTGGGAATTGCGTTTCCGCGGCCAGAAATTCGGTTGCCGCTTTTTCATAATGCTTTTTATCCAGTTCCGCATACGCGGTTTCATAAATTTCAGACAAGGGCTGTTCCGGAACGGCTTTATCGCTGCTGCAAGCGCAGACAGCGAACAGCAGACAAAAAATAGCAAATTTTTTCATATACAAAATCCTTTTTGCAATAGTATAATCAGGTTTATGAGTTTAGGCAAACACATTTTCAAAGTAGGCGCTTGGACCGGAATCAGCCGCATCTGCGGCTTTGTCCGCGATATGCTGATCGCGCGAGTGCTGGGCGCAGGGCGGCTGAGCGATATTTTCCTGACCGCGTTCAAGCTGCCGAACCTGTTCCGGGAAATAATAGGCGAGGGGGCGTTCACTTCTATATTCGTTCCTATGTTCGTGGAAAAGAACAAGCAGGGCCAGGCCCAATCCGAAAAATTCGCCAGCACCATTTTTTCTTGGCTGATGATGATACTGCTGGTCATTACCATTGTGTGCGAAATATTGATGCCGCTGATAGTCCTGGTCTTTGCGCCCGGATTCTCCGATGACCCGGCAAAGTTTCAAACAACGGTTTTGATTTCCCGGATAATGTTCTTTTATATGATTTTTATATGCGGGTCGGCGATTTTGTCTTGTGTTTTGAATGCGTTTAATCAGTTCGCCCTGGTTGCGGCCGTGCCGATTTTATTAAACCTTTTTCTGATAGGCGGATTATTGCTGGCATCGTATCTGGGCGCGGGGGCGAACGCCTTGTATATCCTGGCGGCGGCAGTGGTTTTGTCTGGAATGGTCCAGCTGTGGATTCTATGGGGACGGCTGAGACGCAGAAAGTTTGGATTGCGGATTATCCGTCCGCGTATTACAGAAAACATTAAAACCCTGGGAAAGCGCCTGGGACTTGGGTTCATAGGCAGTGGATTTTATCAGCTGAATATCATTATAGGAACCCTGATAGCGTCATATCAAAGCGGCGCGGTGTCCTGGCTTTACTATTCGGACAGAATTGTCCAGCTGCCGTTTGCTATGATTGGGCTGGCGGCCGGAACGGTATTGCTGACGACTGTTTCGCAGTCTATTGCGCACAAGCAATACGATGATATTTACAAGCAGCAGAATTCGTCAGTGCGAAATATTATGATGCTGACGATTCCGTGCGTTGTCGGACTGTTTGTGCTGGCGGTGCCGATAATCCAGTACTTGTTTGAGTATGGCGCCTGGACGCACGAGTCAACGATTGCGGTGGCGTCCGCGATAATGATTCAGGCGTTGGCCTTGCCGGCGATGACGACCAGCCAGATTTTTAACAAGACTTTGTACGCGGCCCAGGATGTAAAAACGCCGGTAAAGATAAATTCTTGGGCGATGCTGTTTTCAATAGCGTTTATGCTTGCCGGGTTTGGATTTTTCGGATACTTGATAGTTCCGATTTCCACCGTGATTACGGGATATATCCGGAATATATTTTACCGCCGGGCGTGCAAGCGGCGCGACCTTTGGCGGGCAGAGCCGCGCACAGTGCGGGCGAATGTTTGCTTTTGTGCGCTGGCGGGGATTTTGGGCGCGGGATTGTGGTTTGTGCCGATCGGCAGTATTTATGCGCTGGGGGCGGCGATTGCAGGCTTTGGAGTTTTATATTTGCCGCTTGCGCTTTTGATAAATAAAAAGATTTGATTACGGGATTTCTTTATGATAAAATACAATAAAGAATGTAAGGAGTTCCACAATGAAGAAGATTTTTGTTTTGGCATTTTTGCCCGCATTGCTGCTGGCGGCCTGTACCGGTTCCAATAACGGCGGCGTTGGCGGCGGATACGGCAGCGACGGTTTCGGCGAAGAATCATTGGGCGGCGGATCGTACAGCGACGCGTCTTTGAACGATGCATATTTGCTGGCGGCGGCGCCAAAGTACTATCTGGGCAGCCCGTACAAGGTAGAGGATATTCAGTATACTCCGGCCGAAGATTTATACTATAATCAAACCGGCATCGCGGGAATCATACCGGCGGAATTAAACGGCGTAAAAACCAGCAACGGCGAAACTTTTGATGTGAATCAAATGGTTGCGACCAGCAAGACATTGCCCTTGCCGACAATTGCGCGCGTTACCAATCTGGATAACGGCAGCTCGGTCGTGGTGCGCGTGAATAATCGCGGCCCGTTTGTGAATACCCGGATTATGGACTTGTCGCCGGCGGCTGCGCGCAAAATTGGAATAAGTGGCCAGTCCAAGGTCCAGGTCCAAGTCTTGGCGGATCAAAGCACTCAGGTAAAGAACGCGACAATGGGAACTGGCGCGAATGTGTCCCAAGGGTCTTATACTCCGGCGCCGACACCGGCGGCCGCACCTGCGGGTAATGGCGAATATAGCATACAGCTGGGGGCGTTTTATTCCGAAGACAGTGCGACGGCATTGGCGCAAAGATTGGGCGGCTATGGCAATGCGACAGTCGTGAACGAGGCGGGAATGTATAAAGTCAGATTGGTCGGTCTGGACGCGCCATCGGCACGCAGTGCGATTGACAGATTGCGTTCTAACGAAGGAATGGCGCCGGGTCTGTTAAAGAACGGCAAATGGGTAAATGCCGACAGCATTTAATAAGGAACGCCCCGTTGGGGCGTTTTTTTGGTATTAAGCACAGTGGAAATCCAATCGCCGAAGGCGACTCCTGCCCCTGTTTTCGGGGGCGGGATAGTTTTTCTTAATGAGCGTAGCGAATTTAGAAAAACTTGGGTGGGGGATTCTGGTGTAATCCCCCACCAACCCAAGAGTTGCTAGGTGGGGCGGGTTTGGGACAAACCCGCCTTTGGCGACCTTGGGACAAGGTCGCCCCACCAAGCCAACTCTATCCCGCCCCCGCAAGCGGGGGGCAGGG
>JAIRZE010000006.1 GCA_031267375.1 Rickettsiales bacterium
AAAAATCCCAGATTCTTGTGGCATTCAGCTTTTCTTCCTACCTCTCCACCTGGTACACTTTATACGGTGGTATAAAGTGTACCAGTTTGAGGGTATACAGATACCGCCAGGAAAATGGGGGAAAATGGGAGAAAAATTGACAAAAAGAACAGGCAAAAATGGTTGATAAAAAAAGAACGAATCAAAAAATCCAGGTAAGAAAATTGTGGATAAAAAAATACAGACAAAAAAATTCCAGATACTTACATATCCGGAACTTTCTCTCTCCATATACTCACTATATCACAGTTTGCAAAACAAATCTAGCCTTATTATTTCAGTCCAACACCGGTATCTTTAATCTTGCAACCTTTGTCTTTCCTTGGCCAGATAAATGGTGGCGCGCCCAAGGCAGTTCTTCTATTATCCCCGCATCAACCAGACTTTGTGAAGATTCAAACTTTATACTTCCCGGATACACAAAGTTCAATTTAGGGTTTTCTGAAAATCCGCGACAGTACGCTTTATATTCTTCCGAGCCATTCCAATGAATGCTGGCGTCTACGAATTGCCGGAATTTTTCCAAGGCCCCGGGCATATACTTGAAATGCAAAAGCCCCATATAACAATCTGAAAAATTCAAGAAAAACGGAATGAAGTTATGACTGCCCGTCTGCTCGCCGCGCTTGTATAAAAACAGCGGGATTTTCGTCAGCAATGCCGGTTTGTCAAAAAGCCTTTTCCGCGGCCCGCCGAAACGAACAGGGGTATGCGCCAAAAATCTTTCAAGATATCCGTCAGAATCAAAATACGGATAATTTTCTATCAGACTGTCGCCATTATCATATTTTTTATCCAGAATAGGCCCGCTGCAATACATATCAACCAATTGCGCGCGAATATGCCGAATGCCGCGCCGCTGCATTTTTCTGACGAATTTGCTGATACTGATTGTTTCGCAGTTTTGATATACCAACAACTCGTCGGCATCAACACATAGATACCATCTGTTTGCGCCGTATTTTTCAAGAATCATCGCCCGCCAAGTGTTCTGCTTTACATAATTATATTCGTCGCGAACCTGATACAAATCGCAATCAGGCTGGGCTTTCAAAAATTCCAGAGTCCCATCATCGCTGGCATTATCAATAAAAACAAACTTGCGAATGCCCAGCTTTCTGTAATGCCGCAGAAAATCCGGCAGCAAAGCCATTTCGTTTTTGCACGCCGCGACCAGAATCGGATCAGTCTTTGGATGCGGCGCTTTATTTCTTTTTATTTCCCTCAGTTCGCATAATGACTTATAAATCCTGTCGTTTTGAGTATAATTGTAATGCTTTTCAGCATATCGTAAACGAGCGCGATCGCCGATATGGTTCCAAATGCGAGCCTTTATCCGGGACAAGAATCTGCTGTGCCACGCGCGATCAATTTTTACATTGCGGGTGAACATAGGCCTTTGATTTTCCGGATAAAAATGATCATTTCCGTCCGCGGCGGCGCGTCCCAATAAAATTCCGCGCTGTTTCAGCCATTCGCTGTAAGATTCCAGCGACCAATCGGTTGAGATTTTTACTTTTGATTGCCGGGCGGAATTTCCCATAATGAAAAACCAAAGCAAAACGCGCTGCTTTATTCGCAATGATTTCATAGGCAGATACTTTGTTCCGTAAATCTTGCGCAAAGACGAAGCTATTTCCGTTTTGTACATTTCGGTTTGGATTGAAGGCATAACCGCCTCTATAAACAATACCCGCATAAAGTTATCGTAAAACCATTTCCAAAACGGCGGCGGATAAAGATGATGCAGGCCGTCATAAATATGCGTGAAAGCCGGAATAATCCATTGGAAATTCTGAGGCTTGAAATCCCCGCGCGTCAGACTGGTCTGCGTTATTCGGTGATAAACCGCCATCGCGCGGCTTTCAATAAAGCGCTTGCAGTTCGGCATTACATCCAACACGAACAGTGTGTCTTCCACCTGATGCACCCCGGAAAGAAACCTTTTTTCGCCGATTACATTTCTGCGAAACAGCCGCCGCCAGACATAGGAAACCGTAGTCTGGGTGCTGACGCAAGCTACCGGCAATTCGCGGTAATCATTAAAGATAGTGAAAGAAATATTTCTGAAATCCGCGGGCGCTGATGACGGAATAAAGCGAAAATCTTCGTTTACGAAAACAACCTGTCCGCCGACTATGTCGGCATTGTTCATTTCCGCGGTGTAATAAAGAGTTTCCAGTATGGTCTGAACAAAGCAGTCGTCGGAATCCAAGAAAGCGACATATTCGCTATTGCAAGCGTCCAGTCCGGTGTTTCGCGCGGCGGACAGTCCTTTGTTTTCTTGTTCAATCAAAGAGAATCTTTTGTCGCGTTTTATAAATTCCTTGATAATTTTTACGGAATCATCGGTGCTGCCGTCGTCAACGACTATGCATTCCCAGTCCAAAAAGGATTGGCAGAGCACGGATTCCAAGCAGTCCGCAAGCCACTTTGAATTATTGAAATTCGGAACGATAACGCTGATTTTATTCAACATAAGGACAATCGTTGCTAAGGTTATATGACCCCACGGTATCCGTTTTGTCTCCGGCGGTTTCATAACACTTTGTTATAACATTGTTGTTGAATGCGGTGCTGGTCCCTGGCGTCGGGCAAGCCGCGCAGCTGCCGTCGCTGGTTCCGGTGGTATTGTAATATCCGCCCCGGCATTGCAAACAGCTTGACAACGGCTTTGAATGCGATGATTCCATCACAAGAAGTCCGTTCGGACAAGTGGAGCAGGTTTTTGTTGCAGAACAGCTGCAATATTGCGTGCTGGAACAGACGCAACCCGTCGTCGTCACGGGGCTGGTGGTGCAGCCTGTGCAGCCTGATAAATTAAGAGTAATAGGAGAGCTTGCCGACGCACAAGTTGAAGAAGTATAAGTGCAGGTAGTGTTAACGGTGGCGCTGAGCGTATAATAAGAGCCGTTGCATTCCAGTCTGGTATATCCGGCGGTCGTGGCAGATCCGCCTGGGCAACTAGTTCCCCCGGCAGTAAAAGTTATAGTGATTGCCAAAGCTTGATTGCTTTTTGCCGTCAATAAAAAACACAAGACCCAGAATGCGCCGCGGCATATTTTTTTGAACATTTTATCTCTCCCAGTTCATAATTTTTTTTATTTTTTCCACATCTGTTTCATTCAAAGAAAATCGCTTTGTGCGACTATCGCTGACATCGTATTTCTGTGCGGCGCCGCCAGTCCCGAACATCTCTGCCTGCATAGCCGCGATATGGCCCAGGACATCTTTTCTGGCCTTGGTCAATTCCGCAATTGTCCGCATATTGGCCTGATTTTCGTAAAGCTGCTGCACAATGACCTTGTAAACAAAACTTGTGTTATCGGAAATTATGGCCAGTGCATCACCGTAAAGCCCCTGGATCAGAGCGTCAAATTCTTTGGAGTCTATGCCGTTGCCCTTTTTGAATTCTCTGTACTTGATACGAATCTGGTGGAATTGCCTTACCAAACCGTTGCCCACCATTTGCGAAAATTGCCCGTTTTGGAAATATCCGTCATATTCTTTGTTCGCATTTTTCAGAACTTGGGCGAAAATAACATCCATTTCTTCGCGGGACGGCGAATCGCCAATCTTGAAACGATTGTCAAACAGCCACTTCAAATAGTCCTTGTTTTCTACATTTCTAAGGCGGATTGAATGATGAACAAAAGGATTTTTCGCATTCGTATCCAACCAAAGCCCTTCAAAGTCCAAATCTTGCTTTCTGCGCGAATCAATGTCATATAAATCGCGCGGGAACGCGTCAGTTATCCGTTTTGAATCCATTAAAACCTTGCGCCGGAGAAGGAGTTCTTTCAGGCGGGCTGAAATTTCCAAGTTCAGCATAAAGACACTGATCTGGTCCAAGTTCAGCCGCGAAAGATCATATTTAGAAGCATCAGAGTGATCTTTTTCGTGCGTCCATACGAATTTCATTTCTTTGTTCAGTACTTCGCAGAAATGCGCGACTTCATCAGGGGAATCCGGGGCTGGAATAAATTTAACCAGCTTTATCAGGTTCAAATTATCAACAAAAGCCTGAATTGGGGCATTTTCATTAAATTTTTTCAAGGAATTAACAACAAATGTATCTACTTCCGTCCGCAAAGGGCGCCGCCCGGATTGATTTATGATCTCGCTGCGCGCTTCTGTGGAAAGCTGCTTGATTGAATCAAGATTTGTGCTAGGACCAGGGGATTGAATTGCCTTTATAAATTCTTCTGACGGCAATAGCAGAATAGCGTCCAAATACGCCAAATTTAAGCTATCAGAAGCTCCTGCGGGGGGGGGGGGGGGTAAAGATCCAATGAGTGGCAGAATCGGCCTTAAAGGCCGTTTCTGAGGCTTTATCCTGCGCGGCAGCCTTTGGGGTCAAAGCGAAGAGGCTGGTAAGGGCCGAAATACCTGACAAAAGAATTTTTTGGCGAAAATGAGCACTTTTTGGCATATAATAAACGGTGGTATAAAGTGTACCAGTTTTTGTTGTTTCTTGTTGGACCCATTTTGCCCGATTTCTAGGCTTTTGTCAAGAGCCATTTTCAAAAATACTGGTACACTTTATACCACCGTATAAAGTGTACCAGGTGTAAGGGTAGGAAGATTAGCTGAATGGTGCAGAAAACTGGGATTTTTGAAAGTGAAAAAAAGGGGAGTAAGGCGCTTGAA
>JAIRZE010000058.1 GCA_031267375.1 Rickettsiales bacterium
GAAAATAGAATATTGCGAACAGCCACCCGCCGACCAAAGTTATATGAAATCCGCTGATGGAAAAAACGTGATTTATGCCCGCCGCTTTCCAGGCGTTGTCTTCCGCTGCCGTCAATGTATGCTTGTACCCCAGCACCAGCGAATCAAACAGCGGCGACTGCAATTTATTATGCAAATAATTGCGCAGATAATTTATAGAGTTTTCCGGCGCGGACTTTTCTATGCTGATTTTCGTTATGAATCCCGTCGCCGAAATATTATGAAAGAAAGACCACTGCGCCATATCAAATCCGCCGGGCAGATCCGCGCCGTTTGGCGGAAATAATGTTGCGGTTATCGCCACTGTGTCGCCGATATTCGGAAGAGTTGTGGTGTCTGACAATGACAGACGATAATTTCCGATAAATAATCTGACCTTGTCCGGCAGCCAGTCTATGTCGTCCACCCTGCCGGTGATTTCCGCGCCGCGCAGAGGGTATGCTATTTGCGTGGTTCCGAAATTGCGCGTGTACGCGGTGGAATAGAAAAATCCAAAGCAGGTAATAAACAACAAAGAATAGACAATGGATTTCCTTCGGAAAACGAATGCATTTGCGGCGAATAATATTGCAAAGCATATCGGCATCGCTATGGCGGGCTCAAAAGGCAGTGCGAAATAGAGCGCAATGCCGATTGCAAATCCGATAAGATTAAATAAATTCCGCATAATGTATTATAAGGAATAAAATCAGGCGCTTGCAATCATAAACTTGTTCACAGGATTTAATATGTTGGCTCTGCACTATTGCACTATTGCACTAGTGTACTAGTGCAATAGTGTATCATTACAGTATAACAGTGCGTGTTTGTCAAATTCAGTAAGTTTTTACCGGATTTTTTGTATCTTTTTCATCTTTTTATATTTGCCCAGGCTGTAAACATCTTTCAATGTTTTATCAAATTTATCATTTCCCAGGAATTCTCGTAGCACAACATCCCTTCCATTAAAATTAAATGTGAATATAATATCAATAGCTTCACGAAGCTTGTCAAACGGGCAAGGCTGTGCGTTTTTGCCAGCATTTTTTTGCGCGAAATTCACTATTTCTTTATTATAATGCTGTGGATACAAGTTGAAAAATTCATTGGCCGCGCTGCGCAGCATAACCAAAGCCTCTGCCTGTGAAATTGTATCGCCTGGGATAGTTTTTTTTAGATAATAATAATATTCCGGAAGCGGCTCATTATCCGCATACGGCCGCAAATTTGCATCCGGATACGCCTTGTTTATATCTTTGCCGATCATTACGCTTTTGCGCAAAAAAAGATTTTCGCGAAATCTTGCTGATATTTCAAGCGCCGCCGATAAAGTAATCAGATTATGAAATTCAAAGCTTTCCGGATATCCAAGTTTTTTTAATTGTTTAATTTTTATATAATGATCATATTCGTGAGCGATGTTTGAAATAAAATTAAAATTAGCAGCATCTATAATCCGCCTTATGCTATTTCTTTCTTGGGGCGATTCGGTAATCATTTTATTATTGAAAACCAAAAAATTGGCATAGATAGTATTCGTTGCGATATCATAGCTGAAATTTTTTATATCATAAAAATCAGAAACGCTGTTTATATGTGATGTGTCAATTTTAACATAGAAATCAGCATTTGAAACGGATCTTGAATTTAGTGCATCAATAAAGGAACTGTCGCAACCTGTGTAAAATCGCTTGTCTTCAAGAATTTTATCCAGATCGTATTCAAAAAGCATTTGCGCGTTTGCTGCATACAAAGCGGTCAGACCGAAAGCAATGGATAAAATCCCTTTGCGAAAATAAAATTTTTTGATCATAAGCTATAAAAACAATCTTGTGTAAAAGCGTATGAACCTGTGGTGTCAGAGCCTGTTTTGCCTTTGCGTTCAAAGCAGGCGGTTATAGGAACAGCTGGGGCATAAATTGTTGCGTTTGGGGATGCATTTTCTGTTAACATCCAGGTTTCTATGCCAGGGCCGGTAGTTCCGGTGCCGGGGCATACGGTGCAAGTGCCGGCCGCGCCGGTATCATAATAGCCGCGCGCGCATCGTTGAATGCTTGATACCTTTTGGGCCGATGTGCAATCACTATTGAATGTGTACCAAATCGGTGTGCTATAAACTTCTGTATAGGTTGTGCTGCCGGATTTCAAGGGGACGGAATTCAGGTATGCGCCGGCATAGCTGTTAGCGATGCTAAATGTACTAAAAAAACTTGTTGGATCATCTATATAGCATCCCATATCGCCAAGGGAAACTATGCTTGCGCAATAGCAATGACCGTCAAAAGAGATTAACTGGCAATTATAAGCGTCTGTCGCCCAACAATCATCAGTGAAGTCTATATATGGCGTGGCATCATAGCCGCCTGATAGATTCTTCATTAAACCGTAATTGCAGGCATCGCTTTCTTCTGGGCGATTGCTGTCAATAATCGCATCTGTAACCTGATTGCATTTTGTATTAGCCGCCGCCACCGCGTTTTGCGTGCAAAATAAAATTAAAGATAAAAAATATAAAAGTTTTTTCATTTCTTGGTCAATTTTTGTACGATTTACTTCGTAAATCATTTGTGTCTGGTACACATTAAACGACCGTATAAAGTGTACCAGTCAAAGGAAACAAAAATTGCGGATTTCTGGGGTTTTCTGGAAGCGGGAATAATAAAAAACTGGTACACTTTATACGGTGGTATAAAGTGTACCAGTTTTTCGCTTTGTTTATGCTGGGATTATAGCGGAAATCACAAACAAAAACAATAAAAAAATCACAGGATTGATATGCACTATTGCACTAGTGTACTAGTGCAATAGTGTATCATTACAGTATAACACTATGCGTTTTTTTGGTTTTTTTATTCATTTGACCGCAATCGTAAAATTTGCCATAATCAAATCCCATAAGGAGTAATCTTATGGAAAAAAATTTCCACCAATCAAAATACTTATTCATAACCGGCGGCGTTGTGTCGTCTTTGGGCAAGGGCGTCGCTGCGGCAAGCATCGGCGCCCTTCTTCAATCCCGCGGGTATTCCGTGCATATCCGCAAATTTGACCCTTATCTGAACATAGACCCCGGCACTATGTCGCCTTTTCAGCACGGCGAAGTTTATGTTACAGACGACGGATTTGAAACCGATCTGGACCTGGGCTATTACGAAAGATTTCTGGGCATAAAATTAAATCGCAACGATTCTGTTTCCGGCGGCCGCATTTACTGGGATGTTTTGAATGCAGAGCGCCGCGGGGATTATCTGGGCGCCACCGTTCAGACCATTCCGCATATAACCAACAAGATAAAAGAGTATATAGGCGTTTCGGCGGAAACGAATTTTGTCATCTGTGAAATCGGTGGAACCGTAGGCGACATAGAAGGCCAGGTTTTCCTGGAATCCGCGCGCCAATTCGCCAACGACATCGGGCGCCGGAATGTTATGTTTGTGCATTTGACCCTGGCGCCCTATTTGGAAAAATCAGGCGAATTAAAGACAAAGCCAACCCAGCAATCAGCGCGCGCCTTGCTGGAAATGGGCATCCAGGCGGATATGCTGATCGTGCGCAGCCCGCGTATGTTGGAGCTGGAAGAGCGCGAAAAGATAGGGCTCTTTTGCAATCTGCCAGCGCGCCGCATAATTTCCGGAATTGATGTTGATAACATTTATATGATTCCAAAGGCGTACGAGGCCCAGGATGTTTTCGCAGTGCTGAGCGATCATTTCGGGCTGGAAAATGCGGCGGGCGATATGTCGCGCTTTGAACGAATTGAAAAATATCTGTCCGCAGATTTGCCGGAAATTGAAATCGCAATGGTTGGAAAATATTTCAATGTTCCCGACGCGTACAAGTCTTTGAACGAGGCTTTGTGGGCCGCCGGCATTCAAAACAATGTTCGTGTAAAAATCAGAAAGATAGATGCCGAGAAAATAACGGATAAAGATCTGGCCGGCGCGTCCGCTATACTGGTTCCGGGCGGATTCGGCGCCCGCGGAATCGCCGGCAAGATTTTTGCCGCGAAATACGCGCGCGAAAATAAAATCCCATACCTGGGAATCTGTCTGGGTATGCAGGTCGCGGTTATTGAGTTTATGCGGAATGTCGTCGGCCACGGCGGTGCGAACAGCACTGAATTTGAAAAGGACTCTGATACCCCGGTCATAGACATAATGCCGGCGCACAATGCGGCGGATATGGGCGGGACTCTGCGCTTGGGCGCGTATCCGTGCGTGATTAAATCTGGGACGCTGGCGTATGAAATATACAAAGGGCAAATGGACAAAAGGGCAGATGGACAGGAACAAAGCAAAATGTCCATTTGTCCATCTGACCTTTTGTCCATCTCGGAACGCCACCGCCACAGGTATGAATTGCAGATTCGTTATGAGGATGAACTGGCGGCGCGCGGCCTGATAATTTCTGGAAAATCCCCGGACGGAACTCTGCCGGAAATTTGCGAGATTCCGGATCATCCGTTTTTCATAGCGGGCCAATTTCATCCGGAATTTCAAAGCAGCCCATACACGGGTCATCCGCTGTTCAATGCGTTTATAGAAGCGGCATCACGGAAAGCTTGATAATCAGGTCTGTATTATCGTTTTCTGCGGACCTTTGACGGCGCTGTTTTCCGCAGCGTTCGCATCTGTGGGTAATCACATATCCGTCGCCCGCAGGCTGGGCCGAAATCGGCCGCATCAGGCCGCCGCAATTACTGGCCCTGTCCCCTGGATTCACATCCACGCAGCGCGACCACAGGCATTGCGGGCAATGATTGGTATATCCGTTGCCGCGCACCGCCGCGCCGCAATTCGCGCAGGTAAAGTCTTCAATATTGCGAGTGAATTTTTTCATAATCCAGCCCATAGCCGTCAGCCCACAGCCCATAGTCAAAAAAGACTGACGGCTATGGGCTGTGGGCTGACGGCTGAATTACAGCCCCAGTGCGTTGCGGTACATCTTGGTAAGCTCGTCCGATTCATCCAACTCGTCCGGGTCCAATTTCCGAAGCCTTATCATCTGGCGGATATATTTCGGGTCAAAGCCTTCGGACTTTGCCTCGGTAAAAATCTCTTTTATATCCGCCGCAATTGCTGCGGTTTCTTCGTTTAATTTTTCAATACGCTCTATCAGAGTGATCAGCTGCTTGTTATCAATCGCGCCGTGATTTGCATTTTTTGCTGGCATACGCTTCCCCCTTGTGTTTTATGTTTTTTATGATACGATACAAAATCGTAAAATCAAGAAAAAAAGGAGCAGGGACAGGAGCAGGAACTAGTATACCGAGTTTGTGGTAATTTTTTTCACATAATCATATTCCCTAGTCCCTGCTCCTGTCCCTGTT
>JAIRZE010000051.1 GCA_031267375.1 Rickettsiales bacterium
TAATTCGTCATTGTCGTATCCGACGCCCACAGGCTCGCGATCATAGACTTGCCCGCAGCCGGCCAGCGCGAATACCAGCATAAACGCCAATAAAATTTTCTTCATTGCAAACCCCTTCCTTTTGGAAAATTATAGTGAAATTTCGGCAGACGCGTCAAGTGGAAAAAGGCAGAAGTCAAAGGGCAAAAGGCAGGAGCTTAATATTTCAATTTTTAACAATGTTCTTTTTTGAGAAATTAAGCCCCTGCCTTTTGCCCTTTGACTTTTGCCTTAGAATTGCGTTTCAAAACTCAGCAGGAATCTCTGCTCGCGATCATACTCGTTCATATGCAGCGGCCACCCGAACGAAAAATTCATCGGGCCCATAGGCGTATTCCAATAAATTCCAACACCCGCGCTGGTGCGCAAATCCTGGTCTATCAAATTCGGATGCCCGTAAAAAGTATAGTCCCCTTCGGGCGGGCGGCCCAGCATTCCATAGTCCGCGAACACAAAGCCTTTTACCTGATACTCGTCCGGAATAAACACAGGAAAATTCAGCTGGGTTGTTCCGTTCAATTTCCAAAGCCCCCCCAGCGCGTAATTTCTGTACGCCCAATTTCGCGATCCTACGCCCGCTATATCAAACCCGCGCAACGATTCCCCGCCCAAGAAATAGCGGTACACGCGGCTGATATAATCATCGTTAAACGCCTGGACCATTCCGAAATCCATACTGGACTTTAACTGCCACCTGTTATCCAGGAAATTCAGCAATCCCGTAATGTCCGCATTATAGCGCATAAAAGTTTCCGTGCTGCCGAATCCGGTATACGCCGCGCCGAAATTCGCCACGACCCCGGTATGAGTATTCTGCGCGAAATCTGTATTCAAATTATAATACTTGTAATTCGTGCCCAAAGTATACAGTTCCGCATTGCGCCAGCTGCCGACCTGCAAATCATAATTCTGGTCAAAAGTCGCGGACAGACGCAGCATTTGCGTCCAATGGTCCGTCAAGCGCCAGCCCAGGCGCCCCGCCACCGTCAAGCTGTCGCGGTCGTATCCATAAGACCCAAGCGACGAATAATTGAACATAGTATACGACACATCAAATCCGCCGGATAACTGACGGCCGAACATATATGGCTCTGTAAAACTGAAAATGGCTTGTTTCTGATATTGTGCGACGCTGCCTTTTAATTGCACGGTCTGGCCGCGGCCCATAAAATTGGTTTCCGTAATTCCGGCGTCTATCATAAAGCCGTTGATGTTGGACCAGCCAAGCCCGCCGGATAATTCGCCGGTCGGCTGCTCTTCCACTTTCACATCCAAGTTCATCAAATTGCCGTCGGCGACGCGCGTCGGAACCATCTGCACATCTTTGAAATAGCGCGAGCGCATCAAGCGCTGGCGCCCGTCTTCTATGGTTTGCAGAGAAAACGGATCGCCCGCGCGCATCGGCAATAATTGCTCTATCACGCTGTCAAAAGTCCGCACATTGCCCAGAATATTTATAGAGTTCAGATAAACGCGATTTGTCTTTTGTATGACGAATTCCATATCTATGGTCCGGGTGTCGTCGTGCTTTACGGGCACCGGCTCTACATTTATAAACGCGTACCCGTGTTCCGCAACCGCCGCGCGCATCGCGGAAATAGTGGATTCCACAAAGTCTACATTATAAATATCGCGCTCTGACATTTTCATCGCGTCTTGCAAATCGTCGTCGTCTATATCCGGGAAAGGATTTTTTACAGACAGCTTTCCGAATTTGTATCTTTGCCCTTCGTCAACTGTGAAAGTTATTGAATAGTACTGGCGGTCGGCGGTAAAGACGCCGTTCGCGCTTTTTACGGCAAAATCAGCATAGCCGTTCTGCAAGTAAAATTGGCGCAGCATTTGCTGGTCATACATAATGCGGTCTTCGTCATAGACATCAAACTGGGTCATAAAGCGCCACCACGCGTGCTCTCGCGATAAAATGGCCCCGCGCAAAGTCCGGCTGCTGAATTTTTTATTTCCGACAAAGTCTATGTCGCTGATATAGGTCGGGTGCCCTTCGCGCACTTCAAAAACCACATTGACGCGGCCGTCCCCGGCGTCAATTTTCTGCGGCGTTATTTTTGTTCCGAAAAAGCCCTTGCGCTGGTAAACGGTCAGCATTCGCTGAACATCGGCGCCGATTACCGATTCGTCGTAAGAGCTGCGTTCTTTCAGACGCATTTCTTTTTTAAGGTCTTCTGCGGATATGGCGTCGTTTCCCTCTACCGTTATAATGTTCACGACGGGCGATTCCGCGACGGTTATCTTCAAAATGCCGCCGTCCATATTCGCGGACACGGACGAGAAATAGCCTGAACTTTGCAGTCTTTTCACGACCTGATTTACCCCTTCGGAATCAAGATTGGCGCCGGTCTTTACATCGGACAATATGCGGATTGATTCGGCGTCCATACGGTGGTTGCCGGCGACATCAATGCGCGCCACGGTCGCGGCGGCCAGCGCGAAAGGCAAAAGGCAAAAGGCAAATAATAATAATATTTTTTTCATAATCAAATTATACACCAATGTAAATATTCTATTGTTTTATTTGTTGAATAATCGCGGGCAGAATCGGCTTTGAAGCGATTATGCTCTTTTGTGAAAAAACCATATCTTCCGCGACGGCTCATAATTTCACGAATATCGTCGGAAGTCAAGATTCCTTCGTTATTATATGACAAAAAAATATATTTTGCTTTGGCGTTTTGTACCAAATCAGCAAAAGCTGCTCGTGCTCGTGCGCGCGTGCAATAATCGGATTTTTGCGCCGAATAATCACGGAGTCCGGTCTTACCGTGAATTTCAGGCGCATCATATTTCGCGATTGTTTCCAGCAAATGGTAATTGCTTGCATATTGCCGTTCATTATATGGCGGATCCAGATATAAAACATCCATTTCTATTTCGCGAATCAGTTTATTTGCATCGGAATTGAATACCTGATGTTCTTGATCGTTTATCAAAAGCTTTGCCGGGATCATATTGAATGCATTTTGCGCGGACGGTTTTAACCTTTTCAGAAAAGCCCCGTACACGGAAGCAACATTTGCGCGCTTGTCAATCTGTTCCAATAAACTGGTCAGCAAGAAATAGTATTCCCGGTCATTTATTTTCCCGTTTTTGTGCCATTCTTCTATTTTTTTGCGAATTGTGTCGCATTTTGCGGCATTCGTATCCGAGAAATAAAGCCGTCCGCTGTCGCCGGCATAATTGTTATAAATGAACCCTTTTTCAGGATGCAGGCCGTTCAGATATTTGCAAACAGATTCTGGCGTAGGATTTTTGACTTCATCCAATCGTTCAAATTTTAATGGAGTATGATTTTTTATATAGTGGTTATTAAGAACGAAAGAATAATATTGCAAATCATTGGCGATGATTGAAAATCCCTTTGTTTTGAAATGTGCCCCGACAGCCCCTGTTCCGGCAAACAAGTCGCAGAAAGTGAGGCAATCACCGTCAATAACTTTCATTATTGATTCTTCAAGAAACGGAAGCAGCGAAAGTTTTGAGCCTATATAATTCATTATG
>JAIRZE010000074.1 GCA_031267375.1 Rickettsiales bacterium
CGCGTTGCCGACTATTATCGTATGCCTGATCTGGATGATGATTTCCTGGGCGTTTGGCGATTCAATGCTGTTGTCTTTTGCCGGCGCGAAAGAAATCCATAATGATGAAGCAGAGTACAAGCCGGTATTTCGCAGCGTGGAAAACATATCGCTGGCCGCCGGTCTGCCCGCTCCGCGCGTTTATGTCATAGAAGACGATTCCTTGAACGCGTTCGCGACGGGACGGGGCCCGAATGACGCGTCTGTCGCGCTGACGCGCGGAATTATAAACAAGCTGGACAAGGCGGAACTGGAAGGCGTCATCGCCCACGAAATGGCGCATATCGGCAACCGCGACATTCGCCTGGATATGTTGCTGATTACGGGCATAGGCGTCACGGTTTTTGCCGCGGATGTTATTCTGCGCACTGCATTGCATTCCGGCGAAAACCGCGATGAAAAAAATAACAGCGCCGCGATTTTGTTTATGGTCTGGCTGGCATTTATGGTGTTTAACTGGATTATTACGCCGATTTTGCGAATGGCAATATCGCGAAAAAGAGAATTCGCAGCAGACGCAACAGGCGCGTTTATTACCAGGAATCCAAAGGCTTTGGCAAATGCGCTGCGGAAAATATCCGCTGATTCGCGCGTGGAAGTTCTGGACAAGAAAACATCAATGGCGGCGATGTGCATAGCGGATCCGCTGGCGCCAAAGGCTTTTGCCGGGGACTTGCTTGCGACGCATCCGAAAGTACAGGACAGAATCGCGCGTCTGGAAAATATGTAAAAAACAGTTGCTTTGATATGTCAAATATTTCTATAATCGGGTATGTAAAACCAGTGAGAGAAATATGCAAAACGCTGAACCCCGCAGAACTCTAGAGAGAGAGAGAGAGAGAGAGAGAGAGAGAGAGAGAGAGAGAGAGAGCAATAGTCTTATCAGACGAATTGCGCCGTTTTGCAATAAGAAAATTGAATCAAAAGGGTTAGCCCTTTGATTCAAAAAATCCCAAAAATTTTTTCCGCTTTATTTTTTGCGATTTTCGCAACCGGCGCCGCATACTCCGCGCCGACTATCCAAGAGCAACTTGCTGAAATAAAAGCTGCCGGCTGGGACACCAGCAATGACCCAAACAAAAAATCTATTTATGACGAAATTGTTGCGACTCTGTCGGAAATGGACGGCTTTGGCGACGAGCTGCTTGCCAACGAAAACGCGATGAAAGAAAAAGAAAACAGTGCCGCGAATAAAGCCCTGGGCGCGGGTGCAATGGGCGCTGTGGGAATGGGCGGCAAGATGCTGCTTTCCGGTATGGCTGAACAATCCGCTGACAAAGCGATTCAAGAAGAAATGCAGGGCGTATTAAATTCTATGTACTGCAAAGTGCCAAACGGCACGAAAATAAATTACGGCACAACGGATAATCCTTTGCCCGGCGACGGCGTAGCAATGGCAGAGATGCGCGCAGAATATGAGCGCATAGCTACGCAATTAAAATCGGATAAAGAAATGCTTGGAATGCTGCCCGGCATTGAATCCGAAACGGTTTTTGATAAATCCGCGACGGGACTTTATGACAAAGACACTGCGGGCTATAAAGTTCGCCAAGGTGAAGGAAACATTGCCAGTGTATTCGGTTCGCTTGCCGGCAATGACAAAGACAAGGCTGCCTGGGACGCGCAAACCGCGGAGTCCAAGACACAGGTAAATGCCGGCATCGGCTTGGCCGCAACTGGCGTGGTTGGTGGTATCGTTGGAAATATGCTGATTAACAAAGACGCGCCGAAAGAAAACTCTGCCGAAATTATGGCGCGCCGCAATGCCGCCCAGAAAAAACTGGATGGTCTGTCGCAAAAGCTGAAAAGCACTGCGGACGGCGATATTGAAAACTGCAACAAGCAGATACAAAAAAACAAGGATCTGGCGGCAAAGATAAAATCCGGGGACGCGCGCCTGATACCATTATTTCAAAAATTCATAGATGAAATTGATGCCGTGAAAATGCTGACTGCGGACGACTTCGCCAAGATAAAGGATATAAAATATTGCGCCTGCGACTTATAGGATTTTTATTGATTTTTGCATTCGCGTTCGCGCCCGCATTTGCGGATGACGCCCTTGCCCCCGTTTGCGAAGACATCGCCCAGCAATATGAAGACGCGCTTGCGCAATTAAAAAAAGATGACGAGGCAACAGAGCTTGCACGAATAGAACAAGAACAACCTGCACAGAATGAATCTCCGCAGGAAGAGCAACAGGAAGAAAATGCGCCCCAAGACAAGTCTGGCTCCGACACTCGGACAGAGGAGGATTTATTCAGAGAAGAACTTTTATGTTTGAATTCCGACGGCGAATGGAATGACAAGGCCAACAATTGCGATTGCGATCCGAAAGATAATGGCAAGAAATGGTATGATCCGAGTGCAAAAGACTGCAAAGATTTTGAAGATGAAACCGTGGCCGATGCAAAACCAGACGATATGCAATGCCCTGCTGAAAACCCCAGAATGAAATCTTTGACGGCTGCCAGCAGGGTCGGCGATTTTTGCTCTTATGGAAATGTTGTCAGCGGAAAAATTTTCAAGTACAAGCCGGGGACGACGCGGGACAAAAAAGATGTCGGCGGGACTTGCAGCTGCACGGCGACCGCGTGCAAGCCGGGTTTTCATACATCCAGCGGGGCCTGCGTCGCAGACACTGCGGACGCAAACGGTATGTGCCTGAAAAAAGAATACCAGATAGAAAAGTTGGCCAAGGACAAGCAATGGGCCGCGGCAAAGGGCAATACTGACCTGGACAAATGCGTTGACTTTTGCAGTCAAAAAGCGGCTTTGGACAAATGCAAATCCGGCACCGCTATTCATATAAAAAGCAAAAATATGTGCGTCTGCAATATAAGCGCCGCGGATAAATCCGCCCTGACACCACAAGAGCCTGGTATAAATCCCGATGATGTAAACAAGCAGGTTGATACAATTTGCAAGAAAAAGACGCCCGCCGCAAATGAACTTTGCATAAAAGATTTTTCTTCATTCACAACAAACGAATACGCTGCGATCGGCCTGGCCAAAGAATGGGTGCGCGTCAAAAAATCCGGACAAATCGTGCAATGCAGCAACGAATCCGAAACCCGCGACAAAGTCCTGGGGATGGCCGGCGACGATTACCTGCGCTGCATCAGCACGGATAAAAAATACAAATACGAATTTCAATTCGGCAGCGCAAAAGTCGGAAACGGGCACCTTGGCGAAAACGGTATTCCCGAAGGAATCTGCAAAATTCACGATAAAAAATATGACACCAACGCGTACAGACCGCTGTGCTATGTGAACAGTCAGGAAGAATGCGATAAAATAATAATCAGCGCGAAAAATATGGGCCGAACCAGCACGCGCTATTACGAACTTCCGCCATACGCGCGCAAAGCCTGCATCTTTGCCCAGGCTTCCACCGGCAGCCTTTATACCGACGCCGCAATCGCAAGCACTGCCCCTGTTTTGGAAACCGTCTGCGGAATAGACAATTTCATTTTCTATAACCACGACATCAGCGGGCGCGTCGCGATAGAAAAAAGACTGAAAGAATGGGTGCTGGCCGAATGCAAAAAACAAAATCACCAGGCCAATAATTTCAAATGCTTGGATAATATGCTGGGCTATAACTATGGCGGAAAATCCGGCGACAGATTGCAGTGTTCTATCAACGGCAATGAAAAAATAGACTTTGTCGTGAAAGATTTGAAAGAGTCTTTCACGCGCGACATCCGGTCCGGCTTTCAGGGAATGGATTGCAAACTGGCAGGCGGCACTTTCACCGAACGCGCCTGCATCAATCTGGGCCAGGCGCAATGCAATGAACTGATTTCCAAAAGCGCAAAAGAATGCCCGGACTGTAAAGGCATAGAATGGAAAGACGACAAATGCGTGCTGAAAGACGCCGCCTATGCCGCCAAATGGGACAAAGGCGTAAAGATCGGAACAATCGCTGGACTGGCTGTCGGCGGTGTAATCATTACGGTTGCAACCGGGGGCACCGGCGGGGTTGCGGTTGTCGTCGCACTGGCCGAGACGACGGGCGCGGTAATGGAAATCAGCGCAGAAGTCGCTATGTCCGACAACGCGCAAGAGTTCCTGGACGCCAGCCGCAAATGCAAAAACGCGCAATGCGCGGAAGCAATGCTTAAAAAAGATCTGCAATCCCAGGCGAACTATGCGTCCAGATATTCGCCCACAGAGATAGAAGCCGTTGATACTGAATTCGCCAGACTGTTGGGATATATTCCGCAAGATTCGGACTTTTATAAAAAGATTCAGGAAAGCGGCGCAACTTTGGCCGAAAACGAAAAAGGATTTTTTGATAAAGACTCGTGGGAGCCTGAACAAGTAATCGCCGCAATAGGCGTGGGCTTGCAATTGACTTCGTTCATAACAAACCTTTGGAAAGGCGCGGCAAAAAAATTCACAAAAACCACAAACCGGATCAGCACGGCCGTTGACAAGAACGCATTGCGCGCGGAACAGCAGTTAGGGAAAACAAAACCCGGCAGCGCGGCGAATATAAAGCAGACGGAAAAAGTTGAAAAATTGACCGAGCAGCAAAAGATATTGGACCGCGTGGCGGACGGAAAGGCGACCGCGGACGATATGGCCGAAATCGGCGCGGATGGAAATAAAACTCTGCGCCAGTCCGCCAACCGGGTAGAGGCTGCAAAAGCCCAGGAAGCCGCGGCGGGCACTGCGAAAACTTTTGAAAGATCCGCAATAAAAAATATTGCAGACAAGGAAGCGCAACTGGCGCGGGGAAGCGGAAGCACGGCTACGAAGAAAGGATTGAGCCAGGAAATCCAAACCATCAGAAACAGATTGCACAGCGCCGGCGCGACAGATGCCGAAATAGACGCGGCGTTGGCGGAATACAAAGCAAATCCGAATAAATATCCTGCGGGCTCGCAAATTCACCTGGACGAAACAGGAAAAGTGGTCGGCGAAGCGCCGGTACCGGCACCAAAATCGGTTGAACCTGCGCCCGCGCCAAAGCCAACGGAAACACCGAAACCGGTGGAAACACCGAAGCCCGCAGAAGTAAAACCTGCGGAACCAGCACCTGCGCCAAAGCCAACGGAAACACCGAAACCGGCAGAAGTAAAACCTGCGGAACCAGCACCTGCGCCAAAGCCAGCGGAAACACCTGTTGCGCCAAAACCGAAACCAGTTGAAACGCCGGCCGCAAACATAGCGCCTATTGAAAATCGGCTGAACGAACTAAGAAGGGTTTATGGAACTGGAAATCAGCCTGTAATAAATATTCCTGAATTACCAAAGACGCAAGCAATTAGAATGTCTGATAAAGCGGTGGATTCTATGTCTTCGGCAATAAAAATGACTGCTAACGATGGCAAAGAAACAGCAATGATGGGCTTTGGAAGAAAAATTACAGATCCCGACGGAGTTGAACGAATTATCATTGAAGATTTTATTCCGTCATCTGCGCCAAGAGTTTCTGCCGAGGCCGTATTTGATAATCAAGTAGCCGTTAAAGCGATTGAGCGCGCAAAAGAAAGTGCGAAAGCGCTTGGCGGAGAACCTGTGATTATACACACTCATACGCACGGATTGCAGCATCTTGGAGAGATTAGCAATAATTTTTCCGCTGGCGATATAGAAGCGTATGCTAAAATGGCAGACATAGGAAAACAACATAATGTTAATACAATTGGCGCAATGGCGACATCAAACGCTGATTTTCATTTTGTAAAATATGATGAAACCATAAATAGAGTCAGAAAATATACAAATATATCAAATTAATCCGAAACAAAAACTTAACTTTGTGAATACGCAGGTATAATTAATGCCCAGCATTTTATCAAAAAAAAACGAGAGTAAAATAGATTGGTGCGGGCAACGCGACTCGAACGCGCGACCTCAACCTTGGCAAGGTTGCGCTCTACCAACTGAGCTATACCCGCAATCTTTCGGCGGTCTGCATTCTGACACATCTTTTCCCTTTTTGCAAGTGCTTTTTATTAGATTGACAACTATTTATTTTAGTGTAATATATGCCCTATGCAAAACTTGCCGCAATCTTCTGCCGTCAAAAAGACAAAATACGAAGAATTGAAAGAAATTCAGAGCGATATCACGCGCAAACTTTACGGCCTGCACACCACCTTGTTCGGCGTCATAGACGGCCGCCCTTTGCAATTGCCGGAACTCTTTTATGCCTATGCCGACACGGAAAAATTAAAAAGCATTTTCGCGCCCTTGGAACAATCACTCCGCAATGCAAAACGGTCCATAAACAGAAATGACGCGTGGAATTACAAAGATGTTTTCCGCGCCGTATTTGGTCGCGAAATTTCCCCGAACACAAAAACTCTGGAAAATTTGATCAGGCTGCACAAAATGCCAGAGGGCCACATTCATTCCGGCCACACGCCGTTTCACAAACAGGATCAGAAAAATCTGGACATATATTTGTCCCGCTATGGATGCTATAAATTATTTGAAAACTTATCTGACCAGCACGGCGAATATTCGTATGAGCTGGCCGCCTTTGCAAAGGCCTTTTTCGCGTTTCCAAAGACAAAGCTGGACGGGCATTGCGGCATCGCCGAATCTTTCATCCGCGGCGAAAAATTAAAAGACCAATATGACATTGCTTTGAAGCGGGTCTGGAAGTTAATTACAGCTTTCAACAAATGTCCGAACGACAAGTTTAACTGGATAAACGCAAACAAGTTTATGCACGGGTATATCTTTGATATTTTGTTCGGCGCCGCAAAGGATAATCACAGAAGAATTTCGTTTGAAACCTTGTATAAAAGTACTCTTGGGGAAACGGGAACCCAGGATCCGGCGCCGTTCATAGCGCCGCACATAATGCTTTTTCTGGTGCATAATATAAACGCGTTTTGCAACAAAGTATGGCAGAGCAAAAAAGAAATTCCGGATTTTATGGATAACAACCTGCTTGAAAAATTGGCCGCTGATTTCTTTATGCAGGTCAGGTATGACATAGAGCAGACGCCCGGCGCGGCGGAATTATTTTCGCCGGAAAATTTATTTGATAAAAATAATTATTCGTCCGATCGCGTGATGATAAAAGACTGCGGCAAAATGGCGCAGCTTTCCGCGCCGGACATATTGCTGTCTGCGGATGAAAAAGATGAAGTAAAATATCGCAAGGCAAAGGAATCCGCCCTGGTATCCGCTCGCATAGCGTATGGAAAATATTCGGATCCCGCGGTGCTTTCAAAAATAAAAGAATTAAAGAAAGACATTTCCGAATCAAACGAAATTATTTACGGCATTGACATTCAAGAGTTTGTCAGCGACGCGGCGCGCCAAAATCTGGATGATGTCGCGCAATTGTCTTTGAACTTTCCCGGAATGGACAGCATTCCGTCCAAACAAATTTCTTTTATAAAAAAACAATTTGTCGTGGGCAACACCAGCATCCCGCAGGGTATTCCGTTCAAGCGATATGAATCCGGCGGCGTCGGCTATTGCAAGGACGGCGATTTGGAATCCATAAATCCGCTGATTGATTTGGCTGTAAAATCTGACGGCG
>JAIRZE010000031.1 GCA_031267375.1 Rickettsiales bacterium
CCAAACCGCTCCGCCGCCGCATACGCCGCTTTTTGCGCTTTGTAATTGCCGACGCTCTTTGGCGCCGTGCCCAGATAAATTACCAGTTCCGTCAGCGCCAGATCCCCCTCTGGACTGCCCATTCTTTCATAAACCTGCCACGCGGATAATGCAACCTGCATAGCGTTTGGATCCGCCAATCCTATATCTTCCATAGCAAACCGCGTCAAGCGCCGGAACAAGTACATCGGGTCCTGGCCGCTGGTCATCATTCGCGCGGTCCAATACAATGCGGCGTCGGTGTCAGATGCGCGCAGGGATTTATGCACTGCCGAAATCAAGTTATAATGTTCATCCCCGGATTTATCAGAAAGCGGCGCGCGTTTTTGAATCGCCGCATCCAACGCATCAGCATCCAGTGGATTTTCAAACTTTGCATTCGCCAGATACTCAACAGTATTCAGCAGAAATCTCGCGTCCCCGTCCGCCATTTGGCAAAGGTGCGTCTTTGCCGCAAGCGTCAATGGAAGGGCAAAAGGACAGAAGGACAGATGGTCATTGTCCTTTTGTCCCTCTGTCCTTTTGTCCATTAAAAAATTTTCCGCCCTGTCCAGCAGAGTCATCAAATCTTCGGTACTCAGCGGTTGCAACACACCAATATGACAGCGCGACAGCAAAGCGTTATTCAATGAAAAGCTGGGGTTTTCCGTGGTTGCGCCGATAAATACGACGGTTCCGTTTTCCAAATAGGGCAGCAGTGTATCCTGTTGCGTCTTGTTAAATCTGTGGATTTCGTCAATAAACAGCAGGGTTCCGCGGCCGATTTCCGCATTCATTTTTGCGGCTTCCATTGCTTTTTTTATATCGGCCGTGCCAGAAAAAACCGCGCTCATCGGCATAAATTCCAAGTCCGTGCTGTTCGCCAAAGCCCGCGCAATAGTTGTTTTTCCGCAGCCCGGCGGCCCCCACAGCAACAGGTTGGATAATTTTCCGCTTTCTACCATCTGCCGGACTATGCCGTTTTCCCCCAGCAGGGCCGTTTGCCCAACAACCTGATCTATGGTTTCGGGGCGCATTAAATCCGCCAGCGGCCTTGAAGATTTTTGTGCTATTTTTTTCATTTTTATGATAAAATCATAGCAAAATAAACAAACAAATCAACTCTAATAAAAATGCCAAAGACAAAAAAAGTATATCCAAAAACAGGCGTTGAAAAAAGCCTGGGGCGGATCGGCGACGGTACCGATTGGCTGGCGGACGCGCTGGTGCGCGTCCTGGCAAATTGGGATACGATCAAATCAGACAAAAAGGCCTGGGGCAAGACTTGGCGCGCAGGGGTAAAGGGCGCGGCGATCAGCGGCGCCAGCGCTTTGTGGCTTCTTGAAAGAATGGCGGTTTACCTGGCGCTGAACAATCACTTTCTACGCTGGACAAACCGCAAGTTAAAGGAAAAGCATTCCAAGGGCGCAAAGCCCCCGAAAAATTTTATTCAAAAATCCGGAAAATGGCTGAATCAGGAAGTTCTGCCGACTGTGGAATCCTATCTGATTTGGTATTTCATTATGGCGGCGATGGTTTTCGGATACAAAAAGAATGTATTCGGTGTAAAGGATTTCACCAAAGAAAAAATTGAATTGCTGACGGATTCTATAAAAGATTTGTTCAGCGGCGATAAAAAAGATTCCGCCGGAAATGTTCCGGTGGCGAACGGAACCCAGGGTCAGCAGGCCACAACGCGATCCGAAAGAAACGATCTGCATACCGGCATAGACAAGACCGTGGAACCCGACCGCCCGGAATTCGCAAGATGCAGCGCGACCCTGATCCGCGCGCTGGCTATTCACGACGATCAGTGGAATACTTCGGCTGAATACAAAACATCCGATGGGTTTATTTTGCGGATTCAGTATTTCAAGCCGGGAACTGTTTTTCCTAAAAACATAAAGCCTGGGGATTTAATCGGATACACTATGTCCGAAGAAGAATGGCGTGTGCATCATACTTCCGGAAATCAGCAGCATCTGCATTATGAAATAAGAAAAGGAAAATGGGCTGATAATGATATTTACGACGCCGTTCCTATGGCGGGCGTTTACGGCGTTTCTGAACAGGCGCGGGACTTGGCCGGAAAACTGCTGAATTACCGCAAGCAATTGATGGACGCCCGTGTGAAAAAGTCTGACAGCCGCTGGAAAGACCTGATCGCGGCCGCCGGAAATATGAAAAAGCAGAAGTATGACAAAGTAGAAGAATTCTGCGCCAAGTATAATCTGGATCAAAGCTGGAAAAGCGCGGGCCCAAAGATTCAATTCGTAGACGCGGCGTGGATTTCGCGCGCGCCCAGTCCAAAAGATCTGAATATAAAGCAAGCGGAAATAGATCCGACTGCTGACAAAGAAACTTATCTTGCGCAGATGCGGTCATTGGAACCGGCATTGGCGGTTATTGCAGTGTCCAAGGAAGGCGTGTGGGAGCTGGGCTTTAAAGACCCGGACGACGGGCATATAACGGGCAGCACCGGCTTGCAAAATAAAAACGAATTGGGAAAGATAGAATTCGGCGAGAAAGTTCCGGGCTATGACGGAAAATTCGGACTTAGCGAATCTGAAAAAAAGCGCGCCTATGACGATGTGGTCTGGTATTACAGAAACAATGTTTATGATTTAATGCGCAGCAAAATAAAGCGAAAGCTGACGGCGACCCAGGCCATAGTCTTGGCTGATATGTTTTATCAGCACGGCGATTGGACCGCGAATAAAAACGGCAGCGCGACAGGGCTGCTTAACCTCATCAATAATCCGAAATCAACGGATGCGCAAATTGTCGCGGAAATGTCAAAATGGCGTTATGTGTCCGGATCTGCCGCTGGCGGCAGCATTCTGCGCCGCGGATTTCTGTCCGCGCTTTGGATGGGCGATATAAACCTGCGCGATTTGATTCTGATTGAATCCGGCGCATTGTATAATTCGTCGTCTATTTTGGACTCTTATATTTTCTGGAAGGGATCAAAATCAAAAGTTATAAAGACGGGCAAGGGAAATCCGCTGACATACGAATTTGATGCCGCCGCGTGGGAGCAGGTTTTGAACTATACCTATCCCGACAAGGCCGGCGCTTTCAAAAACGGCCAGGGAAAGAACAAGGCAAAGGGCGGAAACTTGGCGCCTGTAAAAAATATGCTGCCTGAATCGGTTATAAAAGAATTAGAGAAAACGCTGAACGGCCTGCCGAAAGACAATACTCTGGCCTGGACGGAATCCAAGTCGCAATTGCTGAAAAGACTGGCGAAAGAGCAGGCCGGGTCAGACACTTTGGATTTAACGGAATTGTTCGCGCACAACGAGCGCGCATAAAATAAAAGGAGAAAACAAATGGCAAGTGTAAGAAAGGTTAAAAAATCATTGAAAATCGGTGCCGCGGCAGTGGCTTTGAATCAAAGAATTCAAAAACTGGACGCGCCGCATATCACAAAGGTGTCGGACAAAGCGTTCGGCAAGCTTGCAAAGAAAGCCGGTAAAGGCACGGATTCTTTGATAAAATTAACAGCCAAGAAATCTATGAATGCAAAGCACGGCGGCGCGTATCTGTCTGCGCAAAAAGCTGCGGCGAAAAAACTGAGCAAGAAGACAGACGCTGCGATTGTAAAAATGGCGTCAAAAGTTCGGTAGGGGTATTAAGTGCGGAGTTCACACCTGCCCCCGCTTGCGGGGGCGGGATAGATTGCCCGGCAACGAATCACGCCGGAACAAAGTGAAGGCGGATTGTTGCCGCAGGCAATCTTGGGTGGGGGCTTCTGGTGCTCCAAAAGCCCCTACCCAAGAGTTGCCAGGTGGAGCGACTTTCTACGAAAGTCGCTTAAAAGGTGCCTTTCGTAGAAAGGCACCCCACCAAGCCAACTCTATCCCGCCCCCATAAATGGGGGCAGGTGTACCACCGAGCTTTTATTTCTCTAACACCAAATACGCGGGGCAGGGGCTGCCGAACTTGTTCTTTTCACGATAGCGCGTGTCCAGCCCAGATTCCGGCGCTTGCGTGAAATTCTTATTTCTTATCTTGTATTTAGTATTCCGTGCCTGTATCAGTGTCCATTCAAACAAATCCGTATGGTCGGTGCCGAAAATTATTTGCCCGCCAGGTGTTAGATACTCTGACAATTCTATCAGGAATTCCGCATTCATCAGGCGGCGCTTTTCGTGCCGCGCCTTTGGCCACGGATCGGGATGCAGGATATAAATTTTGGCAAAGCCAAAATCAGGGCAAAAGGCAGAAGGCAAAGGGCAGGCGCTTAATAGCTTTCTTACATCATCCGGCCAGATGCGAATGTTTTTATATTCCGGTTTGATGATGTCCATTTGTCCTTCTGTCCATTTGTCCTTTGTCATTGCTGACAGCAATGACGCAACGCCGTTGACATAAGGCTCTGCCCCAATTATAAGCGTTTCGGGGTTATTTCGGGCCAGGTGCAGCAGATGTTCTCCGCTGCCGAATCCTATTTCCAGAATTGCATTTGATAGGCGACCTTGGGACAAGGTCGCCCCACCAGGCATAGTTGTTATTAAAGGCAGCAGGTTATCCACCAGATTTTGCTGGTGGCGGGTCAGGGCTTTGCCTTTGCGCCGGCCAAAGGTCTGGATTAAAAATTTTTCTGTATTTTGCATATTTTTAGTATAAAATTGAAAAATCAAAAAGGCAAGACAGAATGAGAACAGGTTTAACAAAAGATTTAATCGCGCGCGTGCTGGGCGGGGCGGCGAAATATACCCTTGCGCAGCTGGAAGAAATGTACCCGCCAAGGGAATTTGGCAGTGGGGGTTGTTTGTCCCAAACCGACCTATCCAAAGGCGACTTTGGGACAAAGTCGCCCCACCAGGACTCTCCAATGGTGACGCGTTTCGCCCCCAGTCCGACAGGCTTTATGCATATCGGCGGATTGTATCAGATGCTGATAAATTACAAACTGGCAAAGCAATCCAGCGGCATCAGCATTCTGCGCATAGAAGACACTGATACCAAGCGCGAAGTGGCGGATGCCGTGAAAATCATATATGCGACCGAAGAAAGGTTTGGCCTGAAATTTAATGAAAGAGAAAAAATTGTTTTCCCAGGCGACGAAGACAGATCGCCCGGCGAAAAAGAACACGGCGCATACGGGCCTTATTTTCAATCAAAACGCAAGGATATTTATCATTCTATCGCGGCTGAATTATTGCAATCGGGCAGAGCATATCCTTGTTTTCTATCCCCTGCGGAAATGGAAGAAATCAGGGAAAACCAAAAAAGCTGCGGACTGCCGACAGGTATTTATGGCGAATTTGCAAAATGGCGCGATGCGGACGAATCTGAAATAACCGCGCGTCTGGACGCAGGGGAAGTGCCAAGCATACGCCTTTATTCAAATGGCGAGCCGTCGCGAAAAATTTATTGCAAGGATGTTGTCCGCGGCTCTATCGCTTTTCCGGAAAATAACGAAGACATTGTTTTAATAAAATCAAACGACGGATTGCCGACTTATCACTTTGCGCATTTGTGCGATGATCATTTTATGCGGACGACTAATGTGGTTCGCGGCGAAGAATGGCTGCCGTCGTTTCCGCTGCATATTCAACTGTTCAATATGATGAATTGGAACCCGCCGGCTTATATTCATACCAGCACTCTGGACAAGATTGATACGGAAACAGGCAAGCAGCGAAAATTATCCAAACGAAAAGACCCGGAAGCGAATGTTTTGCAGTTCATACAAGACGGCTGGCCGACAGAGGCTGTGTTGGAATACTTGTTTAATATTGTCGCCAGCGGATATGAAGAAGCCAAAGCAAAAGGATTGGTAAAAAATATTTGGGAATATGAGTTGCGTCCAAAAAAAATCCCGACCAGCGGCGCGCTGTTTGATATGAAAAAGCTGGAATGGTGGGCGAAAGAATTTATTGCTACCTTGTCCGTGGACCAGCTTGTATCCCGCGTTATCGCCTGGGCGCGCGAATATTCGCCAGAATGGGCGAAACGAATCGGCGCGGATGCCCCCGCCGCAAGGGCGGGGGTGGACGCTTTTGAATATCTCCGCGCTATTCTTGCCATAGAACGCGACAACCCAAAGCGAATCCGCAAGGACTTCATTACCTGGAAGCAGACGCTGGAAGAGATTTCTTATTTCTTTGATGATTATTTTGCAAAGGACAAAAGGACAGAAGGACAAATGGGCAATGACCTTTTGTCCATTTGTCCATTTGTCCTTAAAGAATTTTTGCAATCATATAATTATTCCGATGACAAAGATACTTGGTGGAACAAGATAAAGGATATTGCGGCGGCGCAAAACATCGCGCCTGGCGACGCGGCTATGGCTTTGCGCGTTGCTTTGACCGGACGCACGAACACGCCGGATCTTTATTCCATTATGCAGGTTATGGGAAGTGAGAGAGTTATAAAAAGGCTTAAAACATTATGATTAAAACAGTACAAAAACAAATAGCGGAACGATTCGCGAAAACAGGCAAAGTGCTTTACAGAAAGATAGAGTTCTATAAGCTGGAAAGCGGAATGGGCATTCTTTGCAGAAGCTTGCACCATTATGACAAAACCGACATAGATAAATATAAATTATCTATCGGCGATGAAGTGAATGCTAAAAAGATTTTCCCGTTCGTTTACAGAATCACGGGCATTCGCGCCAGATAAATAGGGGGGAAGCTTATGAACAAAAAGCAAAAATTAAAAAGCGTTAAAAAGCATCCGCGCGCTTGGTCCTTGTTGCGAACCTTGCAAGCGTCGGGGCTTTTCCGCTGGGAAAAAAAGCCTGCCAAATCCGAATGGATTATGGATATTTTAACCCACGGAATCGGTATAGGGCTGGCCATCGCAGCGCTTTGCCTTTTGGAAGTATTTGCCGTATTGCAGGGCGATCCCTGGGCCATAGTATCCTGTGCCATATTCGGACTGACTATGTTCACGCTTTATTTCGGAAGCACTATGTGCCACGCGATGATCGGGCAGAAATCGGAATGCTTTTTTGAAGTTTGGGATTCAATCGCAATTTATGCGTTGATCGCCGGCACTTACACTCCGTTCTGCCTGGTTAATCTGCGCGGGCCGGTTGGCTGGACAGTGTTCGGAATCTTGTGGGCGGTCGTGGCCATTGGCGCGTTTATGAAGTTCAAAAATCCGCGCCAGCAGCCGCGCTGGCTGGTAGGGCTTTATCTTCTTATGGGGTTGACCTGCGTATTTATTCTGCCCGCGATGATCCGCAGTATTCCGCCGCGGGGAATGTGGTTTATTCTGGCCGGCGGCTTGTCGTACATAGTCGGCACTTTGTTTTATTTATGGCGCAGGATGAAGTTCAGCCACACCGTCTGGCATTTGTTTGTTATTGGCGGGTCGGTTTGCTTTTTCTTTGCTGTTCTTTTTGGTTCCATAATAGACCTTTAATTGTTTTACCGTTTGCTCACCGGCTTGTGTTGTGCGCGGGGGCGGTGGAACCATTGGCGTTTGCCAACTTCCCCCGCCGCCCCCACGCACAATCAACACACTGAATCAAAATCGTTTTTGGTCCGCGCTTTGCGCGGATAAGAAATCGCTTTGCGATTTCAGGCGGATGGGAATAGGCGGATTTGACTTTTTGTTAAAAGAAGTCTATTATTATATCGTTATGAAAAATTATTCATTGTTCACTGTTCATTGTTCATTGACTACAACCCCTTTGGGGTTATGAATGCTATTGCGCTTTGCGCACAAAAAATCTATAATAAAATTAAATCTTACAATCATAAATCTTAAACAGGTGAAAATATGTCTTATCCAATAGAAACGATGCGGCATTCGCTGTCCCATATTATGGCGGCCGCTATGCAGAAACTTTTTCCCGGAATCAAATTCGGCGGCGGGCCCGCCATTGAAAACGGCTTTTATTACGACTTTGATACCGATCATAAATTAAACGAAACTGATTTTGAAGCGATAGAAAAAGAAACCCGCGCGTTGATAAAAAGCGGCGGCCAATTCGTGCACAAAGATGTCAGCATCGCCGAGGCTCGCGAGATTTTCAAAGACCAGCCGTACAAGCTGGAATGGGTGAATGAAAAAGGGCAAAAGGATGATGCCCATTTATCCATTTATACTTTCCGTGATTTTGTGGACTTGTGCAAAGGCCCGCACGTGGAAACCAGCAAAGACTTGCCGCGGGACGGATTCAAGATCCGCACCGTCGCCGGCGCTTATTGGAAAGGCGATTCCAAAAACAAAATGCTGCAACGAATTTATGTGGACGCGTTTGAAAGCGCTGACGCATTGGCCCAGCATCTGAAAATAATGGAAGAGGCCGCCGCCCGCGACAACCGGAAACTTGGGCGCGATATGGACTTGTTTCATTTTGAGCCCGAATACGCCCCCGGCGCCGTTTTCTGGCACGACAAAGGATATAAAATTTACCGCAAGCTGATTGAATATATTCGCGTCCGCCAGGAAAAGGCCGGCTATCTGGAAATCTCTACCCCGTCCGTTATGGACCGCTCTCTTTGGGAAATATCCGGACATTGGGCGAAATACGGAGAGCATAATTACAGCGGCAAAACCGAAGATGGAAAAACTTTCTGCGTAAAGCCTATGTCTTGCCCCGGCGGTATGCTTGTGTTCGGCCACGGCATTACTTCGTATAAAGAATTGCCGATGTATGTCGCGGAATTCGGCAAAGTAAACCGCTATGAAGCCGCGGGCGGCCTGTCCGGCCTGATGCGCGTTCGCGAATTCACCCAGGATGACGCCCATATTTTCTGCACCCCAGATCAATTGGAAGCGGAAGTCGTAAAGGTTCTGAAATTCATCAAGGATATTTACGGCAAGTTCGGGTTTGATAAAATTTCTATGAAGCTGGCGACCCGCAAGGATTCGGAATTCAGAATCGGCAGCGACGAAGTCTGGGACAAGGCCGAAGGCGCGTTAAAGCACGCGCTGGAAGCAAACAGAATAGACTATGAAATCGCGCCCCAGGATGCTGCTTTTTATGGTCCGAAAATAGACAATTATCTGAAAGATTCAATGGGGCGCGTGTGGCAGTGCGGAACCGTGCAGCTGGATATGAATCTGCCAGAGCGGTTCAATCTGTCCTATATAGACGAGAACGGCGAAAAGCAAAGGCCGGTTATGCTGCATCGCGCGATGCTGGGCAGCATAGAGCGCTTTATGGGAATTCTGCTGGAATCAACGGGCGGAAATCTGCCGCTGTGGCTGTCGCCGGAACCGGTTGTCATCACGCCGATAAGCGAAAAGTACGACGATTACGCTATCGCGGTAAAGGATGCTCTGCGCGCCGCTGGCGTTAATGCGCGGACTGATCTGCGCGCTGAAAAAGTAAATTATAAAATCCGCGAATTATCGCTGGCCAAGACCCCGATTATCGCGGTGGTCGGCGAGAAAGAGCAGGGGGATAAAACGGTCGCGATTCGGAAACTGGGCATTGAAAAGCAAGAAACCTTGCCTCTGGCGGACTTTGTGGCGCAGATGAAAGACGCGATAAAAATGCCAGAGTAAAATCAATGAACAATGAACAGTGAACAATGAACAATTCGTTCATAATTCATAATTTGTTGTTCATAAAAATATGGAGAATATTATGAAGAAAGCATTGTTCATTGTTCACTGTTCATTGTTCATTGCAATCGCGTGCGCGATTGCCGGCTGCTGCAATTGCGAGCGAGAACCGATAGTAGAACAGAATCATAAATTGATAGTCCCGCCGAACTTTGGAAATCAGCCAAAGTAAACTCGGTGCAAATTCCCCTCCTTGGAGGGGTGTCCGCGAAGCGGACGGGGTAGGTCTGCTGATTAGAACACCCACCCCGGCGCCGATGACCCCGCGGGGTCCGGCGCCACCCCTCCAAGGAGGGGAATTCGCACCGAGTTTTATTTTTTATTTTTTCTTTTTCCATTATATGTGGTATAATAACGCAAAATACGGGAGGGCGCTATGGCGGAACTGGATAATAATTTAGACTTATTGGATTTGGATGACGATGCAAGCATTGACGGCTTGCCCGCAAGCGATCCGTTCGCGTCCGCGCCGCGGCCCAAGAAGCCTTGGCTGCTGTTCGGCGCCGCTTTGGTCGTTATCATTTTGGCCACTTATATAATAATCCGCACTGTCGGCACCGATTCGGATTCTTCTGTTGAAATCAATCTGGATACTCCGGAAGTGGCCCAGATTGAAACCCCGAACGATACTTTGGTCGTGCCGCCGACGCCCGCGCCGGCCGCGGCCCCGGTTCAGGAAACTGCCGGTACCCCCACGCGCACGGTCAGCGACCGCGCAGAGGTAAAATTTAATCCGGACAAAGTTTCAGCGCCCGTTGCAACAAAGCCTGCGGCAAAACCTGTGGTTAAGAAGCCTGTCGCGGCAACGCCTGCAAGCGGCGGCTGGTATGTTCAATTCGGATCTTACAGCACGCGCGCTTTGGCGGAATCCGCCCAGAAAAGAATCAATGCCCAGCACGGCGCTTTGTTCAGCGGAAAGCAGTTTGTTATTTTGGCGGCTGTTCTGCCCAACGGATCCACCACATACAGATTGCGCGTTGCATTCGCGTCATCCGCGGACGCCAATGGATTCTGCCGCAATGCTAAATCCGACGGCTTGGAATGCTATGTCGCGCGGTAAATTGCAAAGGAGCAAAATATGAAAGCAGGTTTTTGGGAAATACTTTTAGTAGTCGTTTTGATTTTGATTCTGTTTGGTCATAACAAGATTCCAGACCTGATGAAAAATCTGGCGAACGGAATCAATGTATTCAAGAAAGAATTGAAAGGCGACGAAGCGCAGGATAATGGCAAAAAAACGGAAGCAGTATCTGCGGCGCCAGTGAAATCTGTCGCGAAAAAAACGGCTGCGAAAAAAGCGCCGGCAAAGAAGACGGCTGCTCAGAAAGCTGTTGCAAAGAAAAAGAAATAAAAATGCCGCGCAAGCGGCATTTTTAGTTAATAGTGAAAAAGTGAATAGTGAATAGTGGTTGAGTTCGCTTCGCTCACGCGGTTATATATTTTGTATTTATAGAACTCGGTCTAAATTCCCCTTCCCACGGGGAAGGGGTGCCCACGGAGTGGGCAGGGTAGGGGTCATAAAAACAAATTATGTATGATTTTTACCCCTACCCCGTCCGCCTGTGGCGTCCACCCCTTCCCTGTGGGAAGGGGAATTTAGACCGAGCTTGATTTTTCTTTTTTCATTTACACAGGTGTATACTCTGTATTTTCAATTACGCGGTCTGGGCGCCGTCAACCGGCAATATAACCCCATTTATAAAACTTGCGGAATCACCAGCCAGAAATACAACCGCAGCCGCCACTTCTTCCGCGCGACCCAATCGCCCGGACGGATTCGCATTTATGCAAGCTTTCAATTCTTCTTCAAATCCGTAAAATTTAATCGCTTCCCAGCCCAATCCGGCATCCGCAATAGTACTTGGCGCGACCGCATTGCAGGTTATTCCGCTGGCCGCGTATTCCTTTGCTATTGTTTTGGTCAGCATATTCAGGCCGGCCTTGGACACATTATAGGCGACAACATCTTCCGAAGGCTTTATCCCGCAGACAGAGCTGATATTCACAATCCGGCCCCATTTGCGCGCCGCCATAGCGGGCAGCATCTTTTTGCAAAGCATAAAAGGCAGCATAGTATTTACTTCCAAATGCTTTCTGAAAATTTCATCTGGAACAGTATGGGTTTTATCGCCGAAAATATCAATCCCCGCGTTGTTCACAAGAATGTCAAAATCATCCGGCACGGCGGAAATATCATTATCGCGAATCTGCACGGCGGTCGCGTCAAAAAGCACAGCCAATTCATCCGCGGCCTGTTTGTCATTATGATATGAAAACCAGATTTTATATTCCGGATTCTTCGCAAAATCTGCGATTATGGCGCGGCCTATCGCCCCGGTTCCGCCTGTGATCAAGACTTTTTTCATCTGCAAACTCCCTTTAACATTCTATCTGCGACGCGCGCGCCCAGATTATCCCGAATCGGATATCCGCCGAAGCATTTTCCGCATTCGCGGCATTTTATCGGCAAAAATTTCCGCGCGAATAATTCCGCCGTCCGCGGCTCTGCCTTTATTTCCGCAACCGGGTTTTCAATTTCATAAAGCGGTCTGCCGCCGAATAAGGCCACTTCCGGCTTTGAAACATCAAAGGATTCGCCAAATAAGCGGCTTTCATTATCCAAAGCAAAAAAGTTTATCCCGCGCAGAAAATTACCGTCAAAAACATCTTTGTATTTATCAGGCATCAGACACAGCGGCGCGGGCATAGTCCAGTCAACTTCTGACAGGCCAAAGTCATTTTTTGCCCGCTGCAATTGTTCCAGAACCGGAATTATATCGCCGGGCTGCAATTCCAGATCGCTATAATCAGTTTTGACTGCTTCGCCATACGGCATAATCCGCTGCATCCAGATTTTGTTGTAATTGATTTTATTGCGCAATTTTTTCAAATGCTCGTAAAGCTTGTCCTTGTTCTGCGGCATTACATTAAACAGCAGGGTAAAGCTTATCCCGCGTTCCGAAAGCTTTGCCGCATTTGCAATCGCGCGGTCAAAAGACCCCGGCGAAGTTGAAAGCGGGTCGTGCGATTCCGCGTCGGATCCGTACAGCGAAATCCCTTTGTCATCAATATTATCCATAAACTTTGGCAAATCTTTGATGCGGGATACATCCCAGGAATTGCTGTCCAGCGCGGTCAGGATATTTTTTGACTTCGCATAGTCCAGGGTATCTTCTATAAACGGATCCAGCACGGGATTTCCGCCGGCTATGAAAATCTGCTCTGTTTTATTTTCCGCCAGTATATCCAGGACTTTTTTGCGATTTTCCAAACTTTCAATTTTGGGGCTCTTGATTTTTCCGAGATAGCAGAAAGAACAATTCTGGTCGCAGCCCATATACCAATGCGGCGATACATATTGCAAAGAAATATCTTTTTCTGTCAGCATTTTTTATAACAGCACAATTCTGCCCCGTCTGTCTCCAAAGCGCGCGCAATATCAGATTTTGGCGCCGGGTAATTTGTTCCGGATTCTTCCGTATCCGGATCGTGAAAATAAATATTCTCTGCATCAATATTCGTTATGAAAATGCGGTGCAGCAGCTGCGCGTCAGGCTCGTCCCCGTACATCCGCCAGCCGTCGCCCATAATTTCGCAGATAAATCCGGCATTGAAATTCTGTTCCAATAATTTAACAGTCGGCGCGATATGCGTAAAATGAAAAAGCGGGTCGGCGAACAATTCTCGCAAGATTTTTACATATTCGTCCGGATTTTCCATTCTTTCCGTCATAAAATCCGCAACCCACGGCGCAATCGCGCCGAATCCGCCCTGTGCCGCCGCGCGCCAATCTATTTTTGAATAAACATAAACCTGAAATTTCCGGGCTGTCAAATATTTCCAAAATTTTGCAAAACCTATTTCGGAATTTGTTATTCTTACAATTTCTTCCAGGGAAACGGGCAAGCCCAAAGCGTTGGCGCACATAGCGTAATTCGCGGATGCGCAGCTGGTTTCAGAGTTTCTGATAATGCGGGTTATGTTATGTTTCATATTCCAGAGTATACAAATATATTTTACAAATTGCACTAGAAATATTCCGCGTATGCCCTTTGCTCACTAACCTCTCTCCCGGTCCTTGCGCCAGTCAGACAATGGCTTTGCGCCGACTTCCGGCTGATAAAAATGATCCCGAGGGTATTTTTCACGAAACTCTCCGTCAGGCGTCACATTCCACGAATGAAACTGCAAGATTCTTTTATTATTGAATTTTATTATGCAATCTCTGTAAAACAGCGCCGCTTTGCCCCGGAATGTATAAATATCCGAATCCGCCGTGCGGTCAAACATTTCTTCCAGATAATCAACCGCCGCATTATTCGCCGCCCATTTGGTGGATGGCTTCATAGTTATAAAACGCAGCTGCATTCCCAATTTTTCTTTTTTGTAGATATATTTGTCCAGTTCCGCCAGGTTTGCAAATCTGTTTTTTGAAACCACCGTTGACAGGACCAGCTTGCTTTCAAAGTCTTTTTGATTCGGCAGATTTTTCTGGTTATAATTTGAAATAATCATTTCATCCACCAGGCCGTCCAGGGAATAGAAAATATCAGGGCGCAGATAGTTCGTGAACATAATGGTTTTGAATCCCTCCGCGCGCGCCTGTAATGCAAAGTCTTTCAAGGCGGGGTGCAGGGTGGGCTCGCCCCCGTGCAGGTATATTTTTTCCAGGCCGTATTCTTTTCCGTATCCCAGGGCTTTTGCAAAGTTGTCCGCGGTCATAAATCCCTGGAACTTGTTCACATCCCGCTCAAAGCAAATAGAGCAGTTGGCATTGCACTGATAGGTAAGCAATACTGCAAGATTTTTATCGCCGATAAGCTCTTTCATACTTGACTCGTTTTTAATTATTGACAAACCGAGTGTACCCCCCCGGATTATTTGTCAAGTATTTATTTTTTTATTATTGCGGGTTTTTGTGGTAAAATGCTGATATGAAACGCGAAATTCAAAAAAAGAGATTTTTACCGGAATCATTATCCGCCGCCTTGAAAAAACTGGGGCTGCGTATCGGCGGGCTGGCTTTATTTCTTGCTGGCGCCGGTTTTGCGCTGGCCCTGGTCTTTCATAATCCGAATCTGGACGGATTCGGCGCGTCCAGCGGGTTTGGCGCGCAAAGCTGGATCGGCAATATTATCGGCGCCTTGCGCTTTGCCGTCGGGTTTGTTCCGGCATTGTTTTTATTCCTGTGCGTCGCGCGGTCCGGGATGTCGCTTTTAATGAAATGGGATGAAGAGCGCGCGCCCGAATACAATATGCTGCGCGCGTTCATCGCCGTCTGTTTTGGCGCCGCCGGATTCGGCGCGATCGCAAGAAATTTGTCTTTTGGCGGAATTGCCGGCGCGGTCGCGGCCAGCGATATTTCATATCTGGCCGGGGGTTGGACTTTTATTTTTGGAATTTTGTTTTTAATCGTATTTTTTTGGATCGCCGGAACCATACTGCACATCAGCCTGCGCGACCTGCGCATCGCGGTGGCCCTGGTCCACAGGGTTTTACGCTGGGTGCTGTCCGCGCTTCATCTTGTCAAAATGGCAGAGCCGGAAGAATATGAAGAGATAGAAGAAGCTGTTCCAAAGGCAAAGGGCAAAAGGCAAAAGGCAAAAGCAGAAGAAGCGAAACCGGTGTCGCAAAAACGAGCGACAGCTCACAGCTCGCAGTCATCAGTTTACACTTTGCCGCCGCCGGAATTTTTGGAAAAATCTATTTTTTCCAAGACTCTGGTTACAAACGAATTAAAGCGCAACGGCGACGCTTTGGAAGCGCACTTTGAAGAATTCGGAGTATATGGAAAAGTTGCCGGCATAAAGCCCGGACCCATTGTAACCCTGTATGAGTTTGAACCCGATTCCGGTATGCGCATTGCGAAAATTACCGACACCGTAAAGGATATGACGCGCGCTATGGCCGCAGAAAATATACGCATAGCGCATATCCCGCGCAGCAATTTCATCGGCGTGGAAATGGTGAATCTGAACCGCCAGACAGTGCGCTTTCAATCACTGGTATCGTCATCTGCCTTTACGGAATCAAAGTACCGCATACCGCTGGCGCTGGGCGTGGACATCGGCGGAAACCCGGTTTATTTTGATCTTGCGAAAATGCCGCACGCCCTGGTCGCGGGACGCACCGGTTCCGGAAAATCCGTGTTTGTTCAATCTATCATTATGTCAATCGTCTATCACTTTACGCCCGACAAGTGCAAGATGATAATCGTTGATCCAAAGGGCGTTGACTTTACTTTGTGGCAGGATATTCCGCACTTGGTTACGCCGGTCGTGACGGACGATAATCAGGCTGTGAACGCTTTGAAATGGGCGGTGCGCGAAATGGAAGACAGATACAACAGGCTGAAAGATATCGGCGTTCAGAATCTGGAAGGGTATAACGAAGCCGTTCAAAAAATGCGCGCAAAGGGCGAAAAGCTGACCAAGCAGATTGCGGTCGGCACGGATCCTGAAACCGGGGCTTTGGAATTTGAAGACAAGGAAATTGATCTGTCCGATATGCCGTATCTGGTCATAATAATTGACGAGGTTGCGGACCTGATGTCCGTCGCGCGGAAAGAGGTAGAGGCCTGTGTCCAGCGCTTGGCGCAAAAGGCGCGCGCGGCTGGAATGCATATTGTCGCGGCGACCCAGCGTCCGGATACATCCGTCATAACCGGCGTTATAAAGGCGAATTTCCCGACGCGAATTTCTTTCCAGGCGCGGTCTAATATAGACTCTATGACCACGCTTGGCGAAAAAGGGGCCGAGCAATTATTGCCATTCGGCGATATGCTGTTCAGTGAGGCGGGCAGGGTGCCTGTGCGCATTCACGGCGCACTATTGGAAAATACAGAAATTAACAGAGTTGCGGATTTCCTGCGGGCAGAGGGGGCGCCCGAATATATAGCCGGCGCGCTGGAAGGCGACGGCGATGGGGCGGCCGCGGGCGGATTTTCCGGTATGCCCGGCGCCATAGATGTATCGGGAATTCCTGGAATGTCGTCCGGCAAAGACGCCAAGGATGCCGAAAATTACAGACTGGCGGTAGAGTATGTAGTAAAAGATAAAAAGCCCACGATTTCGTATATCCAGCGGCGTTTGGGAATAGGGTATAACAAGGCCGCCGGGTTTATAGAAAGGATGGAGCGCGAAGGAATAGTAAGTGGGCCTGATGCGAACAACAAACGCCATATACTTTAATTAGCAATTATCAATTAGCAATGAGCAATTAATGATAAAAACATATATTGATGTTCGCGATCCGCGCTGGGACGCTTATAAAATTGACTATGCGAAAATAGTTCGCGCAGCGATAGGTGGGGCGGGTTTGTCCCCAAACCCGCCTGAGTCAAAGGCGACCTTGGGGCAAGGGCGCCCCGCCGGTTCAGGACAAAAAGAAATCTCAATTATTTTAACAAATGATTTAGAAATCCAGGCATTGAATAAAAAATACCGCGGGATTGATCGGCCCACTAATGTGCTCTCGTTTGAAACAGGGGATCCGGAATTATTGGGCGATATTTATATCTCTTTTGACTGCGTCAAAAGAGATATAAAGGACGAAGGACGAAGGACTAAGGCCGAAGGAGTCGCGGCCCCGCCTTCGTCCTTCGTCCTTTGTCCTTTGTCCTTTATAAATCATACGACGCATCTGACAGTGCACGGAGTGCTGCATCTTTTGGGATACGATCATTTGAATGATTCTGATGCGGATGTTATGGAGGCTTTGGAAATAAAAATTCTGGCAAAGCTGGGGATTGATAATCCGTATGTGGATAATGGACAAAAGGATAAAAGGACAAAAGGGCAAGAGCCGAACAAAATGTCCATTTGCCCATCTGTCCTTTTGTCCTTTTTATTTGGCCTTGTGGCTTCCCTGGGCTTTGCGCCGTTTAATTTGTGGCCGCTGACATTGCTTGGGATCGGTGGTGCTTATTATTTGATTGCTGTGCAATCAAAAAAAGGACAAAGGACAAAGGACAAAGGACAAAGGTGGGGCCGCGACTCCTTCGTCCTTCGTCCTTTGTCCTTAGTCCTTTTGCCTTTTGCCTTTGGTGCGGGCTATGCCGCGGCATCTTTCTGGTGGGTGTTGAATTCTATTTTCGTGGTTCCGGAACTGGCGGCCCAGTTCGCAATATGGACAGTGCCCGGAATTATCGGCATAGCACTTGCAGGTGGAATTATTTTTGGCGCACCATTCATAATTTCCAGCGCGATGATAAAAGGACAAAAGGACAAAAGGACAGATGGGCAGGTACAAAACAAAATGTCCTTTTGTCCTTCTGGCCTTTTGTCCATAAAGCCTGTTATTTTTGCAGCAAGCTGGACTTTCGTATTATGGCTGCGCGAGTGGCTGTTTACTGGATTCCCCTGGAATCCGATTGCGAATATCGCAATGCCGTGGCCTGCGCTTGCAAATTCTATGGCGCTTTGGGGCGCTTTGGGGCTGACTTTTGTAATAGTCGGATTGGCGGCATCGGTTGCGGAAATAATTAAAGGACAAATGGACAAAAGGACAAATGGACAGACGCAAAATGTCCATTTGTCCTTTTGTCCATTTGTCCTTTTGTTAATAATCGGCTGTATTTATGGTGCGCATAATATACGAATAACGGAACGCGAAAATACAAACTCGCCGGTTATCCGAATCGTTCAGCCGGCATTGTCCCAATCTGACAAAGCGTCGCACTCTCGCGAGCAGGCGCTTGCAAACGCGGAAAACAATGTGGCGCGCTTGGTTCAATTAGCAAAAAGCAAGTCTGAATTTGCGCGTAGCGCAAATGCCCCCGCCCTTGCGGGGGTGGCGGCTTGCGAAGCAAGCGGGGGTGGGTTAAATAAAACTGCGAAAGAACCCACCCCCGGACACTCCGTGTCCTGCCCCCCCCGCAAGGGCGGGGGCGTTCCCGCTGACGCGGGAATTATATCCCCTGCATTGATAGTATTCCCTGAAACGGCGTATCCTTATTTATCCGTGAGTGATGAATTGCCGATGGCGCGGGAAATCGGCCGGCCAATTATAATCGGCGCCACATCCGCCGAGAAAATAGGCGGCCGGATCAATTTCTATAATTCTATGCTGATTGCGGATGCGGGTGGTAAAATAGAAAAGATTTACAGCAAGTCGCACTTGGTGCCTTTCGGCGAATACCGCCCGTTCGGGGATTTGATTCCGACCCCCGGGCAATTGACGCCGGGCAACGGGCCAGAGATTGTTGAATTATCAATCAGCAATTATCAATTAGCAATTGTCCCAGCAATTTGTTATGAAATTATTTTTTCCGATTCGTTGGTTCCTTCGTCCTTTGTTCTTGGCCCTTCGTCCTTTATCTTAAACATCACGAATGATACTTGGTTTGGAAAAACGCCGGGGACTTTTCAGCATTTGGATATGGTGCGGCGGTATGCGATTGAATCGGGGCTGCCCGTCGTTCGCGCGAACTATTCCGGGATTTCGGCGTTTATCGGCGCGGACGGACGCGTCATTTCCAGCCTGGCGGTCGGCGTTTCCGGGGTATTGGACGGCACGGTCAGCGGCGCGCATATTACAGAGTATCGGCGAATCGGGCGAAATGGGACTATGCTGATAATTTTGCTTTTTTCTGCAATTCTTGCAATATCCATATCCGCGTTGCGGAAGAAAGATTAGAGTCTGGGCCGCGGCGCGCGTCAATTTCGCGAACAAGCGCCGCGACGGTTTTGTTTTTATCTGCGGCGATTTTTTTCAGCGCGTCGGCGAATTCTTCTTCCAAAGAAAAGGAAGTCGCGTGCCCGGAAATGGAAATGGATAATTTTTTCATATTTATATTCTATGCGAAAGCAAAATAAAATTCAACTTTTTATAATGTCGTATTTACAAGAAATATAATTTACATAAACGCCCCGTCAGGGGCGTCATACCTTTGAGGCCGGTATCCACTGTGGCCTCCGACTTTAATTTTCGCGCCAGCGAAAACCTGTGCGACATACTGCTTCGCAGGTTCAGGCCTGCGGCGCAATGGATCCCGACCTTCGTCGGGATGACGAACACTTTGTGTTCGTTTAGGTTAAGAAAAATCTTTTTATAACCTGCGGATTATGGTAAAATGATATGGTAAATAAATTGGGGCCAATATAATGAAAAACGCTGGAAGCCGCAGAAAGCTACACACACACACACACACACACACACACACACACACACACACACAACTAAACCGTTATTGGCAAATTTTTTGCGCCGCGCGCGCGGGACGCAAGTGAAAATGAAAATTTTCTTAACACTCTTTCTTTCCAGGGACGCCGCGTACGCGGCGTCATCCCAGCGAATGCTGGGATGTGCGGCGGCCGTTTTTTTCTTTTTCACAGGCGCCGCTTTTTCCGACAGAATTCCAGACGCTTATCGTATGATTGATTACAAGGGTCAGGAATATGTATGCGCCGACACCGACTGTAATTCTTGGCGCGATTCCAGGCAATGCGAAATCAGCATTGGGCAAGGCACAATCGTAGCCAAAAAAGGCGACAAGATTTTTTATAATCCGCACTATGTCGCGGAATGCAAGGCCAACGGATTGACGCGCTATCTGCAATGGGATGCAAAGAGCGGCACCAATAAAGACGCTCGCTGCACGCCCGGACAAAACAAATCGGCCAATACAAACTGGAAATTTGATGAATCCAGAAAATGCTTTGCCTTGGAATGCATAAACGGATACACGGGCGCAAATTGCGATGTCGCCCCGGCGGTTCAGCTTTCCGCAAACGAATGCATAGAGAAAAAAGATGCGGCCTGTCTGGATAAAGCGCTGGCGCGCGGCGGCGTGTGTCCAGCCAGTAATGGAAAAGTAAGCCCGCTTTTGAAAGCGATTATTGAATATCCGCAAAGGTCCGTTATACAAAAATTGGTGAGTGCCGGTTGTTGTATGGATTCTTGGCAGGGCGAATATCCGATCAGTTATGCATTAAAGTTGCGCAAGTTGGAGTTGTTTGAATACTTGGTGAAAGAGCCAAAGTGCCGCGTCTGGGGTCAGCGAAAGCAATCCGATCTGCTGATAGTTAATATCAAAAGATATATACCTGATGTTAATCAGGCAAAGCCTTTCCTGGATATAGCGTATCGTGAATTTCCGGATTCCGCGAAAATCCCCGGATGGAATGACAAGATAAAGCCCAGCCCTGCGCCAACGCCGACCCCGCCGACACCACCAAAACCAAAACCGGATCCGACACCAAAGCCAGAGCCTGTGAAGCCCACACCCACGCCGGCTCCGACGCCAAGTCCAACACCTGCGCCGGCTCCAACACCTGCGCCTGGACCTGACATTACGCCTTTGCCAGTACCATCACCAACACCATTGCCTGTGCCAACGCCGACAGATCCGAATATTCCTGTCGTTATTATTCCGACGGTGCCGGATACGCCCGCTGCGCCCGATATACCAATTATAATTCTTCCAACAATCCCGACGATTCCCGCAACACCGCCTGTTATTGCGTCGCCGCGGGAACCAAGCGAGTGCGAAAAGAAGACCCCGGGTTATGTCATTTTTGAAGGCAAGTGCATAACAGATTTGCAAAAATCTGAAATCCTTGCAAAGCGAGAGGCTGACAAGAAAGCGGCAGAGCTTCGCGATATCTTATCCGGAATCTCTTACAACAAATCTACTCTGGAATCCATTGCTGCGGCGCATTCCGGCGAAAAGCGATCTGTTTGGAAAACGGCTGACGGGAATTTCAACGGCGCGCGCTTGGCCGCTGATTCTATCGCCGGCGTCGCCTTGGGTACCGTTGGCGGATTGGTCGTCAACAATATTATAAAGAAAAATCAGCTGGCATCCGGCTTTGAAAATATATCCTGCCAGGTGGACAATACAAAGGTCGCGGACTTTGACGATCAATTTCAAATAACCGGCGCGATAAATAAAGAGGGCTGCGTCGGAAACAACGGCGCCCGCGGAAATGTATATGTCTGGGCGTCGCGCGTCAGCGACGGAACAAACTATACGAATATGCGCGAAGACCCAAAAGATCCGGACAACAATATCTGTTGGATCCGCGTTGACATAAAATCCGACGATTCCAAAATTTCCGTCGCGGATATTCCGCCGCGCTGGTTCGCCGTGGGCCAGACCATAGTATGCGGCGAATGGGCGGACAAGAAAAAATTGGAAAACAGAATCCTGGACGCGAAAAAGTCCGCTCGCACTTGGGGAACGGTCGCTGGCGCTGTCGGCGGCGCGGGCATTGGCGTCGGGGCTATGGAATTGTTCGGAAATAAGTTAATAGGCGGAAAGGTAGAGGGTCAAAAGAATCTTGACGACGCGGAATTTCTTTATTCCCAAATGAACGCGTCAGAGCGAGAGAGTTATAAGCAAGCTGCGGAAGATTTGATAAAGCTGTGCGACAGTTTGCACGCCAAGGGCGGGAAAAGTGCTGACTGCGGCGATTGATTAAGGGTTCGTTTTGCCTTTCGGTCCGTGTTGTTCGCGGGGGCGGGGGAACCGTGGGCGTTTGCCCACTTCCCCCGCCGCCCCCGCGAACAATCGGCACAAAATATCAAAATCCGATTTGGTCAGCGCTGGCGCGCTGATAAGAAATCGCTTCGCGATTTCAGGCGGATGAGGGCGGATAAACTCGGTATAAATTCCCCTCCTTGGAGGGGGGCCCGCGAAGCGGGCGGGGTGGGGTTTCTTATTAGAACACCCACCCCGGCGCCTACGGCGCCACCCCTCCATAGGAGGGGAATTTAGACCAAGTTTACAGTGGCAGAAATCACTTCGCGATTAGGTGGGGCAGGATAATGCGCCACAAGCGCGTTTTTTCGTGATTAAAATTTTCCCACGGCCAGGCAGTCGCTCATCGCCTTGAACGGATCATTCTCGTATTTCCGCAGCGCGTTGCCGCTTAGGTTATCCAGCATATACGCGTTCCCAAACGCGTCAAACGCAAACCAAAACAGACTGTTCCGCGCAAACACTGTTTTCCCGCGCATCTGCGGCAAATGCGATATGTCGCGGTTTATTTCTACAATTGACGGCACCGGATATTTCGCGCTCTGCTCTGTTTCCAGCGGCCCGAACACATTCGCGTCCCCAAGCATTATGCTGTTCGCGGTTTTGTAAAACTCTATCATATTCATAGGTATCAGCGCAGCCCGCATCTGCTGCATAGACATCTGGGTCAATTGAATGGCGCGATCGGAAACGCCGGGCGTTATGACCGCACCGGCCGCTTTCATCTGTTCAAGAAATTTATTCGCTTCGCTCATATTTAGTGGTCAGTTGTTAGTGGTTAGTGGTCAGTATTATTTTCTTGATCTTATAAAGTGTCCAATATATTGGACAGTTATTTATAGTTCCATAAATCTTAAATCCGTAAATCTTAAATCTTAAATTATTCCATTCCTTTTGCCTGGGCCATTGCAAAGCCTGCCGCCAGCTGGCTGAGCCTGTCTTCCGTAGCGTTTCCACCTTCGCCGCCGCCCAGCATATGCGCCGGAATATATACTTTTTTAACAGGACTGGGCAGCCATAATTCCGCCGCGCCTGCCTGTTCCATAACAAACCTGTCCATATTATAGCTGTGCGGAAAAGTTCGGCACAAAAACATATTATCTATTTCCAATTTTCCGCCGTACACAAGCGGAACGCGCAGGCGCAGAGTCAAATTTGCCGGCAGCGCGCGCCCCATAATCAAGCCCATAAATTCGTCCTGGGACAGGGTCAAAAACGACAACTCGGAAATTGAATCTGAAAGAGAGCGCAAAAAATCGCGCCGCAGAATTTTATATTTTGCGAACCAATCCGGACTGACCGGCGTCGCCTTTGCCGCGATTTCAATCAGCGGCAGGTCATCCATAAAAAGTTCCGCCAAACGCCGTTCGGCTTGCTGTTTGTTCATTTTTTACGATTTGTTAAAATACTCTGCCACGGTGTCTATGTATTCGCTGTATGCGTCAAAGTCTTCCGACTCGTCCGCGCCCAGTTCCCGGTTTTGCGGAATCGCTTCGCGCAAATCGTCCAAGGATTCAAAGACCTTTACATTTTCTTCCGCTTGGAAATCCCCAATCGCAAAAGTACGGATTTCAATCTGAATATCCGCGCTGAGCGTTTCATTAAACAATGTGCGGACTTTCTCTGATGCTTCGGCAATTGCTGTCGGCTGGGCGCCGATGCCGCCAATATACAAAACTTCGTCGCTGCCGATCGCCCAAAGGCCTGGGCGGAAATCCCCGATGCGCGGCGGCTTTTTCACAGTATAGCCGGCCAGGACAAATATCTCGCGCAGGTCTTCGTTTTCTTCCGTTAATATGGGGGCAGGGCTTGGGGCTGGCGCCGGCGCGGGCTGTGGCGCGGCGGCCGGTTTATATTCATTGTTTCTGGGCAGGTTCAGCCGCGGGGGGCGCTGCTGCGCAGGCTGCTCCTGCTGCGCAGGTGCAAAGGACGAAGGACTAAGGACTAAGGCCGAAGGTGGGGTCGCGACTCCTTCGTCCTTCGTCCTTTGTCCTTCGTTCTTTATAATTATCTTTCTGAATTTTGGGCGGATCAGCAGATATAATCCGGCGATAGCGACAACAACCGCGATAATCAGTGATATGTAAAACCATTGGTTCACTGGCGTTTTCGTTGCCTGCAAGTTTCCCAAGTATTCCCAATGCGCGGCGGACAGCAGATTGAATCCAAAGCGCACGGTGAACCAAAAGCAGGCCCCCAGCAAGACCGCCAGCCCCCACAACACCGCCAATAAAAAATGCTCTGCTTGCTTTTGCATATTTTCATTATATCATTTTTATGATAAAGTGAAAAGCGGGAAACAATATGAACGAATTGACGAACTATCTTGTGCTGAAATGCCCGGACGGATCAGAGTCCGGCGATCTTTTGCGCTTTGCGGAAAACGCCGCCGCAAATAATATCTCCGTCATTTCCGCCGCCGCCGATTCCGCCCCATTGCTTTGGTCTTGGCTGGAATCATATCCTGTGCAAATCTTTGCCCGGTTTGATTTTAACAGCGCGCCGGACGCCTTGGCGCGTGAAATAAACGCCAGTTTCAAGCGCGGAAGCGCGGGCGCGATTATTGAAATTTCATCAGAAAATTCAAAAGGACAAAAGGACAAAAGGACAAATGGGCAAAAAGAAGACGATAAATGTCCATCTGTCCTTTTGTCCTTTTGCCCATTATATGATTTTGTTTCTGACTTTCTGCCGATTCGCAATGATCTGTTCTTTAATAAAAAACTTTTTATCGCATTGGATATTGGAAGCATTCAGCCCGGCGATTGGACGGAAATTTTTTCGCAGCTGGAAAAAATCAGCGCGGACGGGATTGTGCTGACTTTGTCGGCAAAGGACAAAAGGACAAAAGGACAAAAGGACAATAAAAAATGTCCATCTGACCATTTGTCCATTTGTCCATATTTTGTCGGTCAGGTTTATGGATTTGCAGAATCTATCGGCAATTGGATTGGGGAAATTTATTTTGATTTGCCAGATGCGCAGCAGAACCAGAATGCGTTTCGTCTGCTTGAAAAAATGCGTCCGGATTTGCTGCCCCGCGTCAGATTTTTTATTGGGAAATAAAGCGCGGAGCAATAACCCCTGCCCTTGTGGCAGGGGTCGCTCGCGACAGCGAGCGGGGGATGGGTTTATGAAAATTATCATATTTCCTGCCGATAATTATATATTGCTCTGTTATACATTGTATCACTTTTTTGACAAGCCTTTGGCTTGTCATTCCCGCGCAGGCGGG
>JAIRZE010000082.1 GCA_031267375.1 Rickettsiales bacterium
AAGGTTCGGAAAGACATAAGCGTTGCTGTCGGCCCGATGTTCCAGACTTTCCACCACCTGGGGGATAACATCGCCGGCGCGCTGAACCAATACACGGTCGCCGATGCGAAAATCCTTGCGCGCGATTTCGTCAGCGTTGTGCAAGGTCGCGCGCGATACTACGGTGCCGCCTATGTTTATGGGTTCCAGTTCCGCAACTGGGGTCAAGACGCCAGTGCGCCCAACCTGAATAGTTATATCTCGCAGAGTGGTAATGCCGCGCGCCGCAGCGAATTTATAAGCAATTTCCCAACGCGGGCTGTGCGCCGTCGCGCCAAGTTTTTCCTGGGCCGCAATATCGTTTACCTTTATAACCAAGCCGTCAATGTCAAAAGGAATCTGGCTTCGTATATTATTTATATGCTGGTAATGTTTTTCAATGCCGTCCAAATCGTTTGCCAACGCGCACCACTGCCGCGTAGTCTGGAACCCCCAGGCTTCCAGCCGGTCAAAAAATTCGCTCTGCGTATTCCAATCGCGATTTGACACCTGGCCATAAGTATACGCGAACGCGCGCAAGCGTCGCGACGCGGTTATTTCCGGATTCAGCTGGCGCAAGGAACCGGCGGCGGCGTTGCGCGGATTGGCGAAAGGCTTTGGGTTATTCTCATTCAGCGCGAAAAAGTCTTCGCGCGCCATATAAACCTCGCCGCGGATTTCAACAATGCCGGATGCTGGTATTTTCTGCGGAATGTCCGCAATGGTCTTTATATTTTCAGTAATATCTTCGCCATTGACGCCATTGCCGCGGGTCAGGGCAAGTTTCAAAACTCCGTCTTCATACCGCGCGGAAAATGACAGGCCGTCAACTTTCGGTTCTATGAAAAACAAGGACAAATGGTCAGATGGACAAAAGGACACTTCGCCCTGTTCCTGTCCACCTGTCCATTTGTCCTTTTGTCCTTCCTTTACCCTTTCCAGCCAATCAGCCACTTCGCTTTCACTGAAAACATCGCTGATTGATTGCATAGGGACGGAATGCGGATAAGACTTGAACTTGCGGGAAACAGATGCGCCGACGGCATCGGCGTCCCCGCTCAGTTCCGGGAACTCTTTTTCCAATTCGCGGGCGCGAACGCGGGCGGCGTCGTATGTGGCGTCGTCAACCAGCGGCGCGTCGTTTTGATGATACGCGATTTCCCATTGGCGCAGTTTTTTGATAAGATCCGCGTGCTCTGCGGTTATGAAAAGATCGGCTTTGCTTGGCATAGTGTTATTATAAAAAAAACGGCCCGCTTTTGCGAGCCATTTTTTATTCCGCGTCCAGGCCTTTCAGCAAGACTTCCTTCAAGTCATTCGGCATCATTCCGGTCGTGCTGTATCCGCAATCTACGTGATGAACCTCTCCCGTGACAGCAGACGACAAATTGCTGAACAGATAAACCGCCGCGCCGCTGACATCTTCCAATGTCATATTTCTGCGCAACGGCGTAAGTTCCGCGTTCAATTTCAGCATAGCCTTGAACCCGCCGACACCCGACGATGCAAGCGTCATAATCGGTCCTGCGGAAATCGCATTCACACGGATTCCGTCTTTGCCAAAATCGCCGGCCAGATAGCGCACCGAAGAATCCAAAGCGGACTTTGCAACGCCCATAACATTGTAATTCGGCACGGCCTTTTCGCCGCCGAAATAGGTAAGCGTGATGATGCTGCCGCCGCTTTTCATCAGGCGCGCCGCACGCTTGGACAAATCCACCAGCGAGAACACGGAAATATCCATAGTATTCTTGAAATTTTCGCGCGTGGTATCGGCGTACCGGCCGTTGAGTTCGTTTTTATCCGAAAAAGCGATTGCGTGCAGAACTCCGTCCAGATGACCCCAGTCTTTTTCAATGGCGGCGAACAGGGAATCCATTTGTTCGTCATTTTGGACATTGCATTCCTGAACGAACTTTGCGCCGATTGATTCTGCCAGCGGGCGAACGCGTTTTTCCAAAGCTGGCATAGCGTACGGCATAGCGATTTCGGCGCCCTGCTCTGCGGCCATTCTAGCGATTCCCCAAGCCATAGACATATCGTTTGCGACACCGCAAATCAGAATTTTTTTACCTTTTAATAACATAATTTACTTCCTTTTTTTTGGTATTGGACCGGGGGACAGAATAGCAGGAAAAAAGGTGTCAGGCAAGAAATTAAAAAAAAGCTTGAAATTAAGATAAATAGAGTATAAGATAATCGGGCTGTTCGGGATTAGTTCAGTCGGTAGAACAACGGACTGTTAATCCGTATGTCGCTGGTTCGAGTCCAGCATCCCGAGCCAAAAATTCACAATCCGCCCAAAAGGGCGGATTTTAATTTTTGCCGGGTGCTGGACAGGAAGACGATATGGCAAAGCCATATCGGATTCAAGCGCGTCAGCGCGTTGTCATCCCGGCGCAGGCCGGGACCAGCATCCCGAGCCAAGTTTTGCAAGACCGAATTTTTGTCGGTCTTTTTTGTTGGTTTTCCACGCCTTTGGGTCGGTTCGTAAATATATTATGCAAAAAGTGCTATTTTTAGAGCATTTACGAACCCAACCTTGGAAATCCAATGCTTTTTATGGTTCGTAAAAAACTCCCTGTTTTTCATTATTTCATTTACTTTTTATAAAATCATTGTAAAATGAAATAGAGAGATACAAACAATTGTGATATAAAATGATGCATAAGAATTGTCCGCGCACTGAATTTGGTGCAAAGAATCTAGCCACTTTCTTTAATGTAAATACTTGTGCGGGTTGCAATAAAACAATCCCTGAAGTTAATTCTTGTTGGCCAGGCGTCCGAGAATTATTGGTAAGCAAATATCATTTATATCATTCTATCCTTATTGACGAGCCAAGATATGATTTCAATGGCGCAATAATAATTATGGATAAAGCAGTTGCAAAACAAAAACAAGACGAAGTTTTGGGTTGGCACGCAACAGCCGAAGCCAAGTGTAACGAAATTATGACAGCAAGGACTAAATAATTTTTATAAATTCTGTTTGAACCGTTTCAACCTTTGTGCAAATTCATTAATTTCAGACACTTCACTGGTTCGTAAACAGTAAAGCGAGACGAGCCAAGTTTTGCAAGCCGCCCCAAAAGGCGGCTTTTTTTTATTACTTGTCCAATATATTGGACAACTATTATTCAGAATCTGATGTTTGATATACGATTTGATATATGATATGATTTTCTTATGGCAACAAACAACGATTTTATTAACTTCGTCGCAGAGCAAGTTCAGGACTCGGGCGAAATCACCACAAAGAAAATGTTCGGCGAATATATGCTGTATTGCGACGGCAAGCCGGTTTTCTTGGTTTGCGACAATACCGTGTTTGTAAAGCAGCTGCCGGAAGTTCTTGCGCTTTTTAAGCAGTTTGATATAACGCCTGAAATCGGCGAGCCGTATCCCGGGGCGAAACCGCATTATGTGCTGGATATAGAAAATCAAGACTTGTCTATTGAAGTGGCAAAATTGCTTGCACGAATCCTGCCGTTTCCAAAGCCAAAGAATAAAAGCTGTCAGAATAAAAGCCGTCAATAATAATTGACACTGTTTGCGCTGCGTACAGCCGCGGAATTAAGGTGCTTGTCCAATATATTGGACAAGTTTTTTTTACCGGTTCGTAAATTACAAAGAAATGTGAGCAAAAATAAAACCCGCCAATTGGCGGGGGGGCGTGCTTATTCAATACTCTTCCTATAACTCAGCTACTTTGTCTTTATTGGCGGATCGGTTCGCCGGGCGCGTTTATTATCATTCTGATAGGCCCGTCTTTGCTTTGTAATCTCATACAAAACAATTCCTGTTGATACGGCCAGATTCATACTCTCAACAATTCCATACATTTCAATCGCGACGCACGCCGCGGCTCTTTCAACCGCCAGATCGCTGATACCCTTGGATTCAGTTCCAAACCAAACCGCCAGTTTTTTTTGCGTAAAGTCGCCGTCTTGCAGAATAACATTAGTTTTGCCTTTTATGTGCGGCGATGTCACAACCGATGTAAACTTATTTTTTTCAAGATGCGACAGGCATTCTGTGGTTGAGGCAAATTTCTTAACAAAAGTCCATTTGACAGAGCCAACCGAAGATTTAAGCAAATCACTTTTCTGACGCATCGCGTCCCAATTTTTCGGAATGACATTTTTGCTGTCTACTATGTAAAGCTTCTCTACGCCAAGCGCGTTTATATTTCGTATGACTGCGCCTATGTTTTTTTGATCGCTGGGCTCTTCAAGAACAGCGATCAAGTTTTTGCATCTGCCGACTTTTATTTTGTCGGCCCTTTGCCTTAAATTGCTTTTCATTGAAAACTCCTTTCAAATCTTTCCCTGTATTGTTCCATATTGCTGGCAATAATCAAGCCGATATCTTTCGGAACTTACAGTTTGACATACGAGATTTATTATGCTAGACTGGCGGGCGACCTTTGAAAAAGCAGTTCCGGGATTGTAGCTCAGTTGGTAGAGCAAATGACTTTTAATCATTGGGTCCAGGGTTCGAATCCCTGCAATCCCACCACAATAAAACACCCCGCTAGGGGTGTTTTTATTGGGGCGGGAATGCAGGGATGAAGAACCCCAGGGTTCGGAGCGGGAAGTTGCCAAGCGCAAGCAACGCGCAGCGCGAGGCTTACGACGCGAAAGGGGCCCGCGAGCGCAGCGAGTGGGAATTACAATCCCTGCAATCCCACCACAATAAAATACCCCGCCAGGGGTGTTTTTATTTGGGCGAGCAGGGCCCGCCCGCACTTCCTATATATTATTTGACACAAACGACATTATCGCAGTGTGCATTTGCGTCAAGGCCGGTTCTTCCACCGGATAATGCCCGCCGTTCATCAGCACAACTATATCCACGGGAACTTTTTTTATCCTATCCAGAAACGGCTCGCTTAAATTCAGCGGACTCCACCGATCTTTTTCAGGTTGGGTCAGCAGAATCGGGCACACCGCAAAGTCTTCGGGCCGCGTACTGGCCGGCGGATAGCAATAGCTTTCCAGAAATTTCATAGTCGCGGAATTTCCCGCAGATGTCTTGTCCCTTAAAAACACCCGCATAGCTTTTTCATCGTTGCACAGCGCCGACATTTTTGACGCGAAATTCATTTTCATCTTCATCCGCCCCAGGCCCAATTTGCACAAAATCTTGGTCATTGGAATCGCCACGCGGCTCATAATAATATTCCGAGTCGTGGCGTCCCGCACCCTTTGATCCGCCTGGTTCAGAAAAGTCATTCCGATAATTCCCCGCACCTTTTTATTCTTTGCGGCGATATGATAAGTTTCCATTCCGCCAGCGCTGAGTCCGTACAGAAAAATCGGACGATTGTCCCGCGCCCGCTCTTGCTCTATATAATCATTTCCGCATTGCACCCAGTCGTCATAAGATATAAGCGCGCCTTTTTTCACCTGGGTCAGGCCGTATGTCGGCATATCCAGCGCGATTACTTCCAGCCCGCTTTTTGCAAGCGGCCCGCCCAGTATCATAGACAGCTGGCGGCCGTTCGTTCCGACGCCGTGCAGCATTATGACCTTTGCTTTGGCCTTTGGATTTCTGAAACAGTCCAAGTGGATTTTATTGCCGTTCCAATCCCACCATTCTTCTGTTGGGGAAAATTCTTTTGTGAAATGATATTTCGCCGGCAGAAATTTTTGAATTTCTTTCCAAGCGGATTGTTCGCTGTAATTCATAATTAATCCTTTTAGTTCGGAATAATTATAGTTTGTTTTATGGGCCGCCGCGCCAAGAAGATATTCTTAATTGTTAATTGCTTTTATGACCCATACCCCGGCGCTTCGCGCCACCCCAGAGCAGGAGGGGAACTTTCACCGAGTTTATTCTGCGGAATGTTTTTCTTTGCTTTTTTTGAATTGAATGTCGCGCAGCTTTTTATACTCTCCGCCTGCCGCCACCAATTCAGCGTCCGTGCCGCGTTCCACAATCTTTCCATCTTTCACTACGCAGATTTGATCCGCGTCCAGAATAGTACTCAGCCGGTGCGCGATGACGAATGTAGTCCGCCCAGCCATCAATGTTTTCAACGCGCTTTGAATCAATTTTTCAGACTGAGTATCCAGCGCGCTGGTCGCCTCGTCCAGCAATAAAATCGGAGAATCTTTCAGAACCGCGCGCGCAATCGCTATGCGCTGTTTCTGGCCGCCTGACAATAATGCGCCCCTTTCCCCCACATTGGTGTTATATTTCTTTGGCAGCCCCATTATAAATTCGTGCGCGTTTGCCATTTTCGCAGCCGCTTCCACCTGGGCCTGGGTCGCGTTCGGCATACCGTATTTTATATTATCCGCAACGCTGCCGTTGAAAAGGAATACATCCTGGGAAACCTCTGCAATATTTTTGCGCAGCGAATTCAAGGTATATTTCTTTATATCCTTGCCGTTGATTAAAATCTTGCCCTTTTGCGGCTCGTAAAATCTTTCTATCAGATTAAATACCGTGGTTTTGCCGCCGCCACTTGGCCCGACCAAAGCGCAGACTGTTCCCGGCGCCACAGTCAGATCTATGCCGCGGATAACCTGGCCGTCCGCAGTATTGTACGCGAAATGCACATTTTCCAACTTTACGCTCATTTTTCCAGTCGGTAAGGCAACCGCGCCCGGCGCGTCTTTAATTTCCGGCGGAGTGTCCAGGAAATCAAATAAAACCTCGCCCGCTATTAATCCGTGCTGGATCCCGCCGTTCGTGCTTGTGATATTTTTCGCAGGTTTGTACGCCGCGGTCAAGGCCAGCAAAAACGCCGTAAAGTCGCCGGTCGTTATAGCGCCCGAACTGATAAAATGCCCGCCGAATATAAGGGCCATACACAATCCGACTGAAATCATCAATTCCAAAATCGGGGACTGGATAGACGCCGCCTGAGTATTCTTGTACGAATTGCGCATAGAATCGTCCAACGCGCGCCCGAACTTGTCCGTTTCAACGTCTTCGTTTCCGAACGCCTGAATAGTCTTCATCCCGTGCATAGTTTGATTCAAGTGCTGGGACACATCATTCGCAATCGCAAATGATTCGCGCGATAATTTCCGGCGCCGCCGAGTAATCAAAACCATAGGAATCATAATCGCCGGCACCAGGAACAACAGCACCGCGCACATCTGGGGCGCATACCACAGCATCAAAGCCAACATCATCGCCAATGTCGCGACATTTTGAACTATGCTGATAATAGTCCCCGTGACCAGGCCCAGAACCGCGCCGGCCTGGATATTGAAATAGTTCAAATGCTGGCCGATTCCGCCGCCATAAAACCGCGATATGTTCATACGCACGATATGACGATAAATGCGCTTTTGCAGACTTGCGGATGCCAGAAGCCCAGCCTTGGTCATAATCAAGTCTTTGGCATAAGTAAACGCGCCCTTTGCCCCGAACGCCGCGATGATTTGCAGCCCAATAATATACAGCGCGGCCATACTTTTTTCAATAAACGCGCTGTCAATAACCTGCTTTACCAGAGTTATAGTAAAGGCTTCCGCGCCTGCGGCTATGATAGTGCAGACAATACCCAGCGCCAGCAATTTCCATTGCGGCTTTCCGATTTCGCGCCAGATGCGTCCGTACAAAGCCCATTTTATCTGGACATTTTTATCCGTCGGCTTGAAGAAGTCTTTGATTTGTTTTTTTATTTTTTTAAGCATATATAAAGTGTAGCTGCAATTCTCGCGAGTGTCAAGCCGTGTGTTCGGCGGACCATTTCTTCATTCGCAAGTGTTTTATCAGCGTCAGCACCGCCGCATAGTCTTTATAAGAATCCATAAACGAATGCTTGCTTTCCGGGAAATTCACATACTTGAATTTTCCCGCGTTTTCCATTTTATGATCTATCATCTTGCGATATACTTCATAGTGCGCAGCAGCTGGCGCACGGCGATCTTTGCCACCCGCTACAAACACCGTATGATGACGCCATTTTTCCATTTGATCCAAAGAATAAGTTTTCGGATCCAGGACCGGCGGATAAAATGAGATATGGGTATTGACGGGATCCGGATTGCTGGGCGAATTAAACGACACCGGCGTCTTTGCGAATTCTTCCTTGGAAATGTGCGACAATCCGTGCTTCATACGATACGATCGCCAGACATTGTCGGTGCTTTCCTGGGAAGCAAAAGGCCCAAACAATGCGGCCATTGCGAAATTATGCTTTTTATTATTTTCGGCAAGATCATTGAAGTATTCTATTGTTCCGCGCGCGGCCATAGAATGAGAAACTATCGCGGTCCATTTGCCGGCTACCTGTTCGGATATTTCGTTCAAGCCGCGCGTGATGACGGCAATATATTCTAAATAAGTCTGCTTGTCAGCGTCTTCCTTTGACAGTTCCATTTTGAAATCGCCAAAAAAATGGTTCAACGCATAGACATTATAGTTATGGTGCAGCGACCAAAGGCGGACTACGCGCATCAGCGGATCTATGTTCGTGTTGCTGGCCATTCCGGGCAATAAAACTATGTTTCCGCAGGGGTGCTCGCTGATTTTATAGTGCGTTATGCTGCCGCCCAAATTTGTCGCGGTTTCACTGGAAAAATTGTTTTTTGTTATATCTGAATTCCGTTCTATGGATTCTAAAAGCTCACGCGTGTTTTCTGGTATTTTATGTAAATAATCGGGTTTCATAGTGTTTCTGCAATCCTTTCATCGTGTCCTGATTTTACACAAGATTCCGCCAGTGTCAATTTTTTTTATAGAGCGCCATAAGACTATGGACAAAAGGTCAGATGGACAAATGGACATTCTGCTTGGCTTTTGTCCATCTGTCCATTTGTCCTTTTGTCCTTGCATTATCTGAAAAAATGGTTTATATTTGCGGAATTGAAACACAGATTTCCCAAAGGGGGTGAATAAACTATGGTTAAAGTTCTTGTCCGTGATAATAATGTAGAGCAAGCCCTGCGCGTTGCCAAACGGAAATCCCAGAAAGAGGGTTTATATCGCGAATCCAAAGAGCGTCAGCGTTATGAAAAGCCGACGACTATGCGTAAACGGTTGAAAGAAGAATCCGTCCGCAATGAAAAAAAGCGCCAGTCAAAACAGAGAATGGTGTTTGGATTCTAAAAAAACGCTGGCCCAGGCCAGCGTTTTTTTAGAATCCAAACCACCCAGCGCAGCGTGGTGAGAGCGCGTCAGCGCGAATTCCCCTTTCCCCCGGAAAGGGGAATTTACACCGAGCTTTATTTTCCTTGTTCCTGTTCCTTGTTCCTTTTTTT
>JAIRZE010000050.1 GCA_031267375.1 Rickettsiales bacterium
AAACCGCAATCTGCATTTTTACTTGGTTCAAAAGATTCGGAAAGCGCGCCACCGTGCTGCCCGCTTTGCCCGTAACCTGGGACATATCGCGGCCGTTTATACAGTATTGAATTTTCGGAGCCTGCTCTATCATCGTTATGACGCGTTTGATATTGCCGGCGATGTTTCTGAATTCCGATTCAATATTGCTGATGATGCCAGCATCTTCGGGATAAGTATTTTTCTCTTTCAATTTCTTGATGTATTCTTCCACTCCGATTTCGCCGGGCCCCAGGCGAACGGTCTTGTCTTCGCCGTGATCGCGCGTAGTTCCGGACGCGTCGCCCATTTTGATAGAGCCGAATGAAATCATACCCGTGACGCGGTAAATGTTTCCGTCTTTTTGCGATTGCAAGCTGCCGGTTCCGATAATGTCATCGGCCGCGAATTTGTCGCAGTCCGTGGTGCTGCCGCAGATTTCCTGCATCTTGGCCTCTACCTGATTCTGGCAATTATCCAGCGCGGAATTGTCCACATTCAGGAAAAATCCAAACAGCATCGCATCTATATCGGACAGCGAGAATTTCGGATTGCCCTGCTTGCATACGACCAGCTTGTCCACCGGACACATCTGGTGCATATATTTGAAGTCCATACCGATGCACGACGAAAAATCTTCGCCACAGCCAACCGGCGGTGCCGCGGTAAAGCACTGCTTTACTTCTTCGGTGCAGGCGTCAACGCGCATAGATGCCAGCTTGTCCTTGGCATAGCTCCAAATCAGCGGCTCCATACGCTCGCACGGTTCCACGACCAATTTGCAAGTACTACGCGCGATGTCCGGGTACGCCAGAAACGCTTCTATATTATCCGTGTTTTTCAACACGCAGTCGGAAATGTCTTTCAAGCAGGATTGACGGAATTTTGATTCTATATTCAACTCTGCCAATTTGATTGTCGGCGAAGCCTCGCGCAGGAAATCACCCCAGACAAAGTCGCGCACCGCGACGCACTTGTCCAAAACATTTTCGCATATATTGCGCTTTGCATCCAGCATTTCAAAGGTGGTGTCGGTCAGGCCGAACTGATCGTTCATATTTCCGATTTTTGCGTGCGCGACTTTTTCTTTGGAAACATCTTTCGTGCGCTTGTTGTTCTGCATATTTTCGGAAGCGATGGTTGAAACGCAGTTCATCCAGTCGCTGCCGCAGGCATCTTTGCCCTGCATACAGCCACGGAAATTAACCATACAGGTTCCGCGATCGTATTCGTTCTGCTTGTCAAAGTTTTCGCGGACGGCGGTGCGGACGGCGGCCTGGGCATCCAATGTCTTTTGATCCGCTTCTTTCTGAGCCTTGGATATCAGATTATCAAAAGCCTTGCAGTCCGATTTTATCTGCGCGGAATACAACTGGGTCAGTATGGTCATATCTTTGTTGCAAGATTCCGGAATCTGGCGCACGCATAATTCGCGTGCGGAATTGTATAATGCGGCGCCGGTCTGCGAACTGAAATCTTCCACGGCGAACGGGTCAAAATCTTCGGCGTCATCCCAGGCGGAAAATAAATCTTTTTTCTTTGCGGCGGCTTTTTTGGCGGCGTCAACGGTTATCACATTGCCGGCCTTGTCATATTGGCGAGCGCCGTTAAAGATGATGTCGGCCTTTGCGCCGGCCTGAACTTTTTCAACCTCTATGGTTTCAAGATTATGGGCGTCATCCAGCTGCTTTTGAATCTTTGCCATTTTGTCGGCGAATGCGGCGTTTTCATCACTGCAAGAACAAGTTCCGCCGTCTACATTTTCAGTTATGCAGAATTGATCCATACAGCCGAAATAGGTCTGCCAGCAGTCTTCGGAATAAAGCCCTTTTGCGTCAACCTTTGCGCGAACCTTTGTCCCATTGGAAAGAACGGAAGTCTTACCCGCACCGGCACCTGCGGCAGGCGCAGCAGAGTACACTGCTTGCGGCGCAAGCAGTGCAATGAACAATGAACAATGAACAATGAACAATGAACCAAAAGTTTTACTTATTTTTTTCATTTTCTAAATTCCTTTTAACCGTTTTTATGCTTGTTGTAAGAATTTTTATAATCTCATTGCAGTCTTTATACATACTTTCATATTGCTTTTCTGTTAACAAACCAGAGTTATGAAGAACTTTTAACCAATTCTGCGTTTCTGAACATTCTTTATATGCTATATGCATTTTTGCCAGAAAATCTTTCTTTGATATTGCACATTCAGCTTCGGAAAGATTTGCAGATATGCTTGTCCCTGAACGATAAATCTGTTTTGATATTATAAATTCCTTTTTGTTTTCACATAAATATTTTTGGAGCAAAGTTATCCGCCCCGCAAATTTTAGAGCCTTTTGCGTGGATGTATGCTCTTTCATTTCAATCCCCAACTGTTCATTGTTCACTGTTCATTGTTCATTATTTTGCGCGGCACGCGCAAAATCACATATTCACATCTTCGCAGCTGGTGACTTCAAACGGGAATTTCTTCTTGCCGTCGGACCCCGCCTTGCCCATAAAGAATCCTCCAAGAAGCCCCCCCGCAGCGCCAATCGCCGTTCCAATCCCGGGCGTTATCATAGTTCCGGCACTTGCACCCGCCGCCGCCATTCCCGCCGCCGATTTCAAGCCGCTGGTGTTCGCGTCTTCGCCGCCTTCTTCAAACCCGCGCTGAATGCGACACACGTGGCAGTTGCTTAAATCCGGCTCAAACTTGGAACTGGTTATGCAAGTATATGCCTCTTCGTCCTTTTTATGATCTTTGCAATCCGGAACATAAGTTGTTTCTTCACAGTTCTTGCGCTTTTGTTCCAGGCTGTCCGCGCGCCCAAGCTCAACCAGCTTTAATTCCAATTCGCGCAAAGCCCGCGTTCCGGCGTTTATCTTTGCAATCGTTTCCGCAGTGCTGAAAATATTAGTGGCCAGACTTGCCGTTCCTTCCGGCTTGGTGCTGTCTTTGCAGGCCGCCAGAATAACAGTGTTTTTCTTCAAATCGTCTATGGCCTTGCCCGCGGCTTTTTCAGCATTCGCCTGAGTTTCATTGCGCAGCTTTTCTATTTCTTCCTGATTTTTCGGACGCGAATCCACGGTCAACGAAGCGACATAAGCATCCGCCGGCAAGCGCGACATATCCGTGCCCCAGGTCTGAGCCAGAATTTCGCTGAACTTGTTGACGCAGCCCGCCATTAATTTCAAATCTATGTTCCACAAAGTCGCCGTTACGATTTCATTGAATCTCTGCTTTGTTTCCTTTGCGCAGGACAATGACAAATCAGGACTGTCTTGCTTGCAGTACGCTTTTATTTCCGAAACGCTTTTTCCGACGCAGTCCGGACTGGTGTAATCCATTCCGCACTTCGCTTGAAAGCATTTCGCAACATCGTTCTGACAGAATTGCACGCGCAGGAACGGGAACTTGGAAGTCTCCCAATACTTGCGATAAGAATTATCATCCGGCGTCAGCAAATTGTCGCATTCCGTGATAACCGGGCACGATCCCAAAGCGATGCTGAAATTGGTCAGGCACATAGGATTGGTGGACGGGCTGCAAGTATCTTCCAAGCACATCTGCACGCGCGCGTCGCAGGATTGCCGACGGAATCTGTCCGCGAATTTGTCCGCATCGGCAAGAATTTTCTTTTTCTCGGTTTCCCATAAAGTCAGGGTCCGCGGCTTGGACGCAACGCACATATCCAGAATATTATCGCAAGCCTCGGCACGGCGATCCAGCAAGGCCGCGTCAATGCAGTTTTCAAAGTTCGGTCCGCATCCGCCCTTGTCCGCTATGCAGGAACGATACATCAGCAGGCAATCGCCCGCATTGTATTTGTTGTAAGTATCGTATGCGCCGGTGCGCGCGACGCGCACGGCTTTTTCAGCGGCCTGCTTGTTGGCCTCTGCATTGCGCTTTTGATCCGCCAGATAATCTTTGAATGTGCCGCAGTCTTTGGTAATCTCGCGCGAATACAGGGTTTCTTCCATAGTCTTGGAATCGCCGCAGGCTTCCAGTTTTGCCTTGCAACTTTCCGCGGCCAGTGCGTACAGCGCTGCGCCCTGCTCTGAGTCTTTGCCAAATTCTTCCGCATCGTCATCTTCGTCATTATCAAAGATAGATGTATAAGAAGATTGCACGGGCGCGACATCTTTCATAATCTCGCGCGCTTTGGCGGTGTTTTCGCCCAGCGCAGCCTTTTCCACATCCAGGGTGTACATTTTTTCAGCGGCGGATTGAATGGTTGTAATTTCCGCAACCAGCTTTGCAGTCTTTTCTATTTCTGCGGAACAAGCGCAGCGCAGGCCTTTTTCTTCGGGCATCAGACAGAATTGATCCATACAGTCGCGGTAAGCGTCGCGGCAGTTTTCCGGCTTTGCAGGTTCTGGCGCGGGCTCTTCTTTCTTTTCGGTGCCATTATCGCTTGGCAGAATTGGATTGACGGATACGGCGCCCAGACTGGAAGATTTTGGGCTTAAATTCACGGTCATAGTAGGAGCAGCGCGGGCGGCAGTAACGCTGACGCGGCTGGCGGTGGCGGCGCCGCTGGCATCGGATCGGTCTGCGGAGTGCGCGGGAAAAATCAATAAAGAACAGCTGACAGCCAACAAAAAAAGCTTTTGCATAGTGAATTCCTACATTCTATCCCTGTTATTTTATCACAGTTGAATTTATTTGCAAAGAACAAAATACTTGTATATAATGGCGAACAACTAAATCTACGGAGTTTTTTTATGGCAAAAGATGATGTTATTGTTTTTGGCGGCACCGTTACGGACAAGCTGCCGAATACTATGTTCCGCGTGAAATTGGAAAACGGGCACGATATCTTGGCGACGGTCTGCGGCAAGATGCGCAAGTCGCGCATATGGGTGAATGTCGGCGAAAAAGTAAAGATAGAAATGACTCCGTATGACTTGGGCAAGGGCCGGATTACATTTGTGGAAAGAAACCGCCCCGGCGCGGCAACCACAGAACAACCAACTGCCAGTAATTAAATTAGCAATTTGCAATTAGCAATTAAACGCGGCATCCGCCGCGTTTTTTATGTATTGGGTATATGAATTGTGATAGAGAAAATAAAAAACTCGGTCTAAAATCCCCTTTCCCCCGGAAAGGACGGAGGCCGTCTGCCGGGTGCCCCCGCAGGGGGCGGGGTATGGGTCATTATAATCCGTTTGCAATATTTTCCAAATATTTCAACACATCAAATCAACTAAACGATTTGCAAAGCAAATCGTCATCCCGGCGCAGGCCGGGATCCACTGCGCCGCAGGCCTTAACGCGTAAGCGTCTTGTCGCACAGGTTTTCGCTGACGCGAAAATTGCTTTGTCATCCCGGCGCAGGCCGGGACAAGGCGCAGTGGATCCCAGCCTTCGCTGGGATGACGGCCCTGACGGGCCGTTTAGGAAATCCATTATAAAAATTACACCTAAGCTTTAATTCATTTCACAATAGTATCTGGGACAAAGTGCTGTGATTGCGCAGCTCGCGCGCAAAGTCTTTGATATTTTTATTAATGGGAAGTTTCATTTATGACCCATACCCCGGCGCTACGCGCCACCCCTTCCCCGTGGGAAGGGGAATTGCCACCGAGTTTTATTCCACCAATTGCTAATTGATAATTGATAATTGCTAACTGCTAATTAAAACGCCCCTTTGGGGCGTTTTAATTAAAATGATCGCTGCGCTTTGCGGTGCTGATGCTCTGCATCTGATCAAATAAACTCTGCGCCGCTGACGCAGTCGTCGGATAATTAAAGACTTGCGCCCCAGCCCCGACACTCGTATCCGTCGCGCCGTTCAAAACAACCAATCTATCAGGCAATTCATTGGACCCGCTGCATTCTATATAATAACCCGCCGGATCAAAATATTTTCCATAGCATTTTCCGTTCAAGACCCCGACGAATCCGTTCTGCGCCAAGTCTTTGCAAGTCGGCTGAGTGTTCAGGCTGATTTCTCCATTCGCCAATTGCTCGTCCGGATTGTCCAAAATTCCGTTGCACCAGACATTTACATATCCCGCAGACGCGCCCGTTCCGGTGTATTTGCTGCTGGCGGCGCGAGTGCCGTTCGCAGTCGTTTTGCGCGTGCCAAAGCAATCGCCGTTCAGAATATTCGTGTCAAAGTCTGAATTAATCCCCAAGCCCGCCGTTATGTCGGCCTTGCCCATAGCGATTGGTTCCGAAGACATCCGACCGGTTGTGGCGCCGGCGCAAACCATTTTCAAGCCCCAGCAATTTCCGGTGGCGTCCCACATTCCGACATCATACCCCGCGCCCATAGACGGATAACAGTTTGCGGTATTGGGCTTGCAGATTGTAGGCTGTTCCCACCAGGGGATCGCGTGCGCCTGCGGCGCAACGAGCAATGAGCAATTAGCAATTAGCAATGATAAGAGAAATTTCTTCATAATATTATTTTATCATTTTTTGATATTGTGAATCAAGAGTGAAAATAAGCTCAGAATAAATTCCCCTTTCCCCCGGAAAGGGGTGACATCGCTTGCCGCGGCGAAGCGCAGCGGAGACGGGCGAAGCGATGACGGGGTAGTGGAAAAAAATCATAATTTGCTTTTATAACCACTACCCCGCCCCCTTCGGGGGCACCCCTTCCCGTGGGGAAGGGGAATTTAGACCGAGTTTAATCCCCCATTCATCCGCCTGAAATTTGCGAAGCAAATTTTTAATCCGCGCGTCAAGCGCGGACCAAATCGGATTTTGATATATTGTGTCAAATGTGGGGTGGGGACGGCGGCGCCGTGTATTAGACATACATAAGCTGCCGTCCCCGCCCCGCAGTTGATCCGAGAGGCAAAACGACTAACTTGGGCATTTTGCTAATTCTTGCACGTCATTTTTGTACCGTTCATTGCAGCAGACTTTATTCTTCTTGCACTCAACTATGTTGCAGGCGCGGAATGACATTATCACATTATCACCATTTTTCTCGGCTTTAACCAGCGAATCCAAAGTCGCGCCCGCCGAATCTTTTACAGTACCGACGACATTATAATCATTTATCAAAGATTCTTTGCAAATGCCCATAACTGCCGCCACGGTCATATTGCTGGCGCCGCAACCGGTGCCGCTGGACAGAACAGGATTCGTCGCGGCGCAAGATTCGCATAACTTTGTAGTCGGATTCAAATATCGCCCGCCCAATACGCCCCTTTGAACTTTCAAGCACATAATGGCGCTGGAATCCATACAAACATCCGGATTGCTGTCGCTGAATCCGGTCGGCTGCTTGCATTTGAATGACTGACAGCCGGACGGCGTGGCGCCGGTAATATAAAAAGGCTCCATAGTAAAATCAGAATACTTTTTTCTGTCCAGAAGAATATGCGGAGTCGGCACGTCGGTACACCAGTTGATTTTGTCGCATTTGCCGCCACTGGGCGCATAGGTTGTGCCGTCGCCCTTATTGGTGCAATCAGAATTAGTTATGCATTCTTTTGTCCAATTATTGGTTGATGTGTCAATATTCCAAACGCTGCCGGATTTGCACTGCCAATACCAGCAGGCGGAATAGAAATCATTTTTGTTCGTATCCCACAAAGGCTTTGGCGTTGCGGTATCCGGATTATATTGATGATAAGAATATCCGTCGCATAACATCTCTCCGCAGCTGCGCCAGTAATCGTCTTCAAAAAATCCGCCGTCTCTACAAGTGGTGATTTTCGGGAAATCGCAATACGAACGCGCGCCTTCGCCGCCTTTCCAACCTTTTTCGGCGCAGCTGTCATCGCAAGATACTTTCTTGTGGCGCACCGGGTCATTTCGGCAATCGTTGGCGTGCGACGCGAAGCAAAAGCAAATTCCGACAATTGCAAAAAATATATTTTTCATTTTCATTTTGTCTCACGCTTAATTTATTAAGGCTCGGTGGTAAATCCCCTTCCCACAGGGAAGGGGTGGCAGGCGAAGCCTGACGGGGTAAGGGTAAAAAAAGCAATTTGCATTTATGACCCTTACCCCGCCCACTTCGTGGGCACCCCTTTCCGGGGGAAAGGGGAATTTAGACCGAGTTTAATCGCATCCAATGACTAACACCCTGCCCTCCCCTACAAGAAATAACAATACATATTATTCCAGATTCCTTTCAGGTTGTTTTCGCAGTTTACTTTGTACCATTGGTCGCTGAACACGCACTGCTGAGTCGTTATGTCGTATGTCGCGTATCCGAATCCGCCGGTTATGTCGTCGTAAATGCTGCACTGGCCCACCGCGTCATTAATCACGCACGCGCCCCAGCCCGTATTTGCGGATATTTCGTCAGTCCATCTTTTTACTATTGTAATTTTGCCACTCTCGCCGTCGGCCATTTTTTCGGAATTCGCCAACCGCGTCTGCAAACTGGTATTGTAAACCATCCATATTCCAGCGTACTTCAAATCAGTCGTGCATATCGGCCGCAGGATTTTTTCCATATCCGTGAACAGCGATTCAAACACCATTTGAACATCGGCCTGAACCTGGGTGGAAAGCTGCTTTTCATCGGGGCGCATACAAATCTGCAAGGCATAGTTCCATATCGCGCCGTACAATGAATTGGACTGATCCGCGCAAGATGTATCCGTCGGATTGGATTGGCAGAACCAGCTGCCGGGCACGCGTGTTCTGCAAGAATATGGATACGCGTGCGTCGTGTCGCTGCTGGGGGAAGCGCATATATCGCGCACATATTCTTCCAAAGTCGCCTTGCAGTTCTGGGCGATTTTCTGTTCCGTCGTATGGCCTGTCATTTCCAGCAGCTCGTTCATACCGTTTGTGCCGCCGCCGTAAAGATTGCTGCACGCTTCCAATTTATCGCGGCACATCTGTTCGGACAATTCCAAGCGCGATCCCAGCAATTGCTGTTCCTTTACATTGCTGAAATCTTTCAGCTGTTTTGACTGAGTGTCATAGCACACATTCACGATTTCCACACATTCGTCTTTGACTTGACGAATTCGCGATTGCTGGCCCTGATAAATTTCGGCGATCGCCTGGCGCATAAATTCATTCCAGACATCTTTTTCCAAATCGCGGCAGGTGTCCAGTCCGGTCTTTGCGAATTCTTTTTTTCTTTCCAGTTCCGCGACCAGCATACGATTCGTCTGGTTCTGCAAGACATCGCCGGACAAGGATGTAAGAGTTTCCAGCTGATAAAAATTGGGCGAATATATCGGCTCTCCGCTGGCGGCATTCAAGTATTGCCCCGTGATGTCCAGGCAATGCACATAGTCCGGTCCGCAAGCCATTGGCGATGTTATATCTGTGCGCACGCGCGCTATGCAGCTGTTGATGCTGGCGGAATTATGCGCGTCATAGTTTTCCAGACGCGCGACATTCATTTCGCGCGTCGTCTGCCGGATGCTGCTGCCGGCCGCGGTTGCCTGCTTTGCCAAGGCATTGGACAAAGTGCTGCAATCGTTTTCTATGTACATTCCGTACGCCGACACGGCCATAGTCAATGTTGATTTTGAATCGCAGGATTCGCCCGCGAATTCCACGCATTGCGCGTGAACCGTGTTGTAAAGCTTTTCGCCGGACAGCGTCAGAATATCGGCGCCCGCGGCCAGATCTATGGTGCTCCAAATCTGGTTTATGTCGCCGGCGATGTCTAATTGGCCCGCGGTGGACAAAGCTTTGGACTTTGTACTGGAAAGCACGGCGGATATTCCGGATAATTGAGCTTGGCTGGCGGAAGTGTCTTTTTTAACGGCGGATTCGCCTTCGCTGGCGGATAACATAGCCTTTACTTCCTTGCCGGTCTTGTCAATGGCATTGATGTTCAGGTCCTTGAAATCTTGCAGCTGTTCTTTTGTCTGGGCCAGCGCGCGCTCTTTCTTTTTAATTTCTTCCAAACGGGACGAGCATACGCAACGGCGATACGATTCATCGCGGGCGGCGCAGAATTGATCCATACAGGTGAAATAAGCATCGCGGCAGGCGTTATATCCGCCGGATAGATTAGCTATTCCGGTTGTCGCCGCGCGGGAAATAGTTGCCGGTTGCCGGTTGCCGGTTGCTGGTAATGCCGCACGCGCGGTGGCCGCGCGGGAAACTTGCCCGGCTGTCGCCGCCCGACTGTTTGTTGCAGTGGCTGTGGGGTTTGTGGTGGGGCGACCTTGTCCCAAGGTCGCCTGTGAATAGCTTACTGCATTTGTCGCACGCGCGGTGGCGGCTCGCGATACGACTGAGGGCTGTCGGCTGTCGGCTGTCGGCTGCGCCGCGCGCGGATTATTGGTGGTGGTTGCCGCGCGGATGACAGAGTCTTCGCGCGTGGCGGCATTTGCGCAAAAACAAGCGCATAAAATCGCGGTGAAAATAAGGATTTTCTTCATTCAAGATGAATGTTAGCAAAATTTGGATTTTCGTAGCAAGAGGAAAAAAGTATTTGTGAACTTAAACTATGCCGCTTTCTTCACTTCGCTGAAAATTTCCAACGGCGGCTTTTTGCCTTGGGCCACTTCCGCGTCTATCACAATCTCGTCCAAGTCCGTTTTATCAGGCGCGTCAAACATAGGCTGCAACAAAATCTTTTCCAATATGCTGCGCAGGCCGCGAGCGCCGGTTTTCCGCGCCGCCGCCAACTTTGCAATCTCTTGCAAACCGTCAGCCGTTATGGTCAGCCGAACCCCTTCCATATCCAGCATAGCAGAATATTGCTTCAAAACCGCGTTTTTTGGCTCTGTCAGAATTTTAACAAGCGCTTCTTCGTCCAAATGCGTCAAGGTCGTAATGACCGGCATACGGCCCACCAATTCCGGAATTAATCCGAATTTCACCAAATCTTCGGGCTGAATATCATCCAGTTTGTTCTTGGCCTCGCGCTCTTCTTTTGTTTGAACGACGGCGCCGAATCCGATGCCCGCGCGATCGGTCCCGCGCGCGCCGATGATTTTATTCAAGCCTTCAAACGCGCCGCCGCAGATAAATAAAATCTTTGCGGTGTCCAATTGCACCGTGGTTTCGCCGGGATGCTTGCGCCCGCCGCCGCCGGCCGGAACATTTGCGACAGTGCCTTCTATCAGTTTCAGCAAAGCCTGCTGAACGCCCTCGCCCGAAACATCGCGCGTCAGAGACGGGTTTTCGGACTTGCGCGAAATCTTGTCAATTTCGTCAATGTAAATAATTCCTTTCTGGGCGCGCTCTACATCAAAATTGGCGTTTTGCAAAAGCCGCGTCAGAACGCTTTCCACATCGTCGCCAACATATCCGGCCTCGGTCAAAGTGGTCGCGTCGGCAATGGCGAACGGCACATCCAGAATACGCGCCAAAGTCTGGGCGAACAAGGTCTTTCCGGTGCCGGTCGGCCCTATCATCAAAATGTTTGATTTTTGAATTTCAACTTTTGATTGAACTTCGGCATTTGTTCGCTTATAGTGATTATAAACCGCGACGGACAGGGTCTTTTTTGCTTCGTCCTGACCAATGATATATTCGTTCAAGAATTTGTAAATTTTGGACGGAGTAGGCAGTTTTGAAGCATCTTTTGTAATAGTGGTGCGAACATCGTCGGCCATAATATCGTTGCAAAGGCTGATGCATTCGTCGCAAATGCAAACATTGCGTCCGGAAACCAGCTTTTTTACTTCAAACATAGCCTTGCCGCAGAAAGAGCAAACCTGGGGCGCGGGCGCAACAGGCGCATCGGCGGCAGACGCAGATTCCGATACGGATTCAGCGGCGGATTCCGGCGGATTGGACGCAGTGGGCGTTTCCACTGTTTCCTGAACATTTTCGTTTATTATTTCTTCTGACATAATTATTCTCTGTTTTATAATTCAGTATTCTATCACAAATTTATCAGATTTCAATTTTTCCAAAGAATCTTTTCTTCTTTCGTCAGTTTGTAATCGTGCACATAAATCGGGCCGTAAAAGCTTTTTCATATTGTTTTTTCTTGACTTTATCACAAGTTCTGTGTATAATCTATGACAGATAAGGGGGCAGTTCTGAGGTTTCGGAACTCGTCCCCCTTACATTTTTTATATAATCATAATACTGTTTTTATCACATTTTTTCATCACGATTCTGTAATCCGTTGTATCGCTGCGCCCCATATGATGCCGCACCACAGGTGGCAACACCAGATCAGCCAGTTGTAACCCCAGCATATTTTTCGTTTTTGATTGAATGTTAAAATCAGCCAGAAAATTGTTTTTGCATCCGCATTCAGATTTACCAAAGGCAATCATCATTTTTGCATCGGTTATTTTTCCGGCAGACTCAGCTATAATGCGAATCTCTTCATCAAAAGACTCTATAAATCGCGAAAAAGAAATTTCATACAAATCATCATTTGGCCCGAACTTCTTTTTATCAAAGATACAAATCTTAACCCTATATTTCATTATATCCATAATATGATTCAAACTATGTAAAAATTCAGCCCACAAACTTGGATTTTTTAAGAATGAAAAACTGTTTTTCAATCTTACGATTTCGCTGGAATGCAATATTATTTCGTTTGTTCCAAAAAATTTTTTCTTAAAATCATTCATTATCTGCATATTAAATTGCATATCATTTGAATCTATGATTACCCCTCCAAATGCAAATACTGGATAGTTGGAATCAATCCGTTTCATATTTGCATTCCCGCTTTCATCAAGATATAAGGTTTTCATAAACTATGCCTTCTTCACCAGAATCTCATCTATCAATCCAAAGTCTTTTGCGGCGGCGGCCGTCATATAATTGTCGCGCTCTATCGCGTCCGCTATCACTTTTTTCGGCTTTCCTGTCCAGGCTGCATAGTCTTCTATCAATCTTTCTTTTAATCTAATCGCATTGTCCAGGTGAATCTTCATATCCGTTATCTGGCCCTGGGTTCCGCCCAGCGGCTGATGAATCATAATGTTTGCATTGGGCAGCGCGAACCGCTTTCCCTTTGCGCCACCGGCCAGAATAACGGACGCGGCCGACGCCACCATTCCCATACCAATCGTAGAAACATCCGCCTTTATATAATTCATAGTGTCCAGAATAGCATAACAAGCGTCGGCATCGCCACCGGGACTTTGAATATACATAGAAATATCCTTGTTCGGATTTTCCGATTCCAGCAATAAAAGCTGAGCGATTACGATATTGGCCATTTGCACATCAAAGACGCCCTGAATCATAACAATGCGGTCGCGCAGCAGGCGGGAATAGATGTCAAAGCTGCGCTCTCCGCGCGGTGATTCTTCTATAACGACTGGAATTAAAGACATTCTAAAATCCTTTATTTTTAAGAATTATACCACAAAAAAGCGGCTTTTCAAGCCGCTGTGGATTTATTTATTATTATGTATCATTGTAAAAAGTATGATTTTTCTAAACGCCGCGGCCCGCGGCGTCATACCGGCGCAGGCCGGGATGACGCCCCGTTGGGGCGTTTTAATTAACATATGATTATTTTATTATTTCTCTAAAACCTTTATACCCGGTAATTCAATACCCTCTATAAATTCCAAGAATGCGCCGCCGCCCGTGCTGACATAGCTCATATCATCCTTGGTGCCGGTCGCTTCCAAAGCCGCCACCACATCGCCGCCGCCGACCACGGACTCTAACTGACCCGCTTTTGTGCGATCCGCGATATAATGCGCCAGCGCAAAAGTCCCGGCGCTCCATACCGGCTGCCATTCCGCCATTCCGACCGGACCGTTCCACACAATAGTCTTTGCATTGTCTATCGCCCGTTCGTACTCTGCAATTGATGCCGGACCTTCGTCCATAGGAATATCCGTCGGCAATATATCCGCCATCATCTTATCAACCCGCGCCGCGTCAATCGCCCAGCGGTCCCCCACGCCTTTTTCCAGCGGCAGTATTATTTTATCGCCGAATTCGCTCATAATTTCGTGAATCTGCGCATCGGTTTCCGCATCGTATTTTTCCAAGTTATCCGCAGACATATCTATGTTTTTATTATTATTCGCGATATAAACGCTGGTCCCCAGGCCGCCGGCTATGATTATTTTGTCGCATAATTTCCCAAGTGCTTTTATAACGCCTATCTTGGATTTTATCTTTGCGCCGGATACAAGGCCCAAAAGCGGCCGCTTTGGATTTTCCATAACGCGCGTGATTTCCGCAATTTCGCGCCCCAATAATTCGCCCGCATAAGACGGTAATATTTCAGCAACGCCGACCGTGCTGGCGTGAGCGCGATGAGAAACCGCAAACGCGTCATTCACGAAAATATCAAATCCAGCCGCCAGCTTTGTGGAAAAATCCGGGTCATTTTCTTCTTCCTGCGCATAAAAGCGAACATTTTCCAGCAACACGACATCGCCGTCTTGCATATCCGGCAAAAAGCCTTTGTCCAAGCAATCCGGAATCAGTTTTACTTTCAGAAATTCGGCAACCGGCGCCAAAGTATATTTCATATTTCTTTCCCCGCCCGGACGCCCCAGGTGAGATACAATCGCAATGCGCGCGCCAGCGGCGGCCAGCCTTTTGATTGTCGGCAATGATGATTCTATGCGAAAAGCATCGCTGATGACGCCGCCGATTATCTGCACATTGAAATCGTCGCGCAGCAAGATATATTTGCCGCGAACATCGCCTATTTCGTTTATTGTTCTGATTTGCATATTAAATCCTTTACTGGTTTGTAAGTTTTCCGATAATGGTGGTTTATACCAAATTCTTTCATCGCTTGCAAGTGCGCGGATGTCGGATAGCCCGCATTTTTATCCCAACCGTATTGCGGAAATTCGCGCGACAGGTCATCCATAATCCGGTCGCGGGTTTCCTTTGCGATAATTGACGCGGCCGCAATGGATAAAGACTTGCCGTCGCCTTTGACAATGGCTTTGCCATAAAAGGACGAAGGTGGGGCTGCGACTCCTTCGGCCTTCGTCCTTCGGCCTTCGTCCTTTACATTATCCGGCAATCTGTTTCCGTCAACCAGTATAAAGTCCGGGCGTACTGGCAAGGCGGCGATCGCCCGCTTCATAGCCAGCATTGACGCCTGCAAAATATTTATTTCGTCTATTTCTGCGGGCGAACATTGACCCACGCCAACCAAGCAGTTTTTCATAATCCAGTCGTATGCGACGCCGCGCGCGGTTGCGGACATTTTCTTGCTGTCGTTGATCAGGGGAAGCACCCCCGCCCTTGCGGCGGGGGTCGCCAGCGTCAGCTGGCGGGGGGTGGGTTTATCGGAATAGACAAACCCACCCCCCGCGACTTCGTCGCGACCCCCGCCGCAAGGGCGGGGGTGGTCCTTGCACGAACTATCCGCTAATTCTATAAATTCTTCTTTGAACACAACAGCGGCGGCGACCACCGGCCCGCAGAGCGGCCCGCGCCCTGCTTCGTCAACGCCCGCCACCAGCCGGCATCCGGATTCAATTTCAAAAGAAAAATCAGGTGCAATCATACCGATATCTATATCGCCATTCTGTCGGCTATCCGGCGGCGGACATAGTCATCCTCGCTGTCATAGCGCGGCCAGCGCCCGTTCGCCAAGTCTTCCATTCCTGTCAGCGGCTGGCCCAACTTTGCGCGGTACAGCCACAAATTAGACATAACACGCTTTACATAACTGCGCGTTTCATATGCCGGAAAACTTTCTATATAAAGCAGCGGATCCGATGTTTCAAAGTTCTTTTCAAACTTGGTCAGCATCCCCAGGCCGGCATTATAAGACGCCAGCATTTTTATTATATTCTTGTCAATCGCGGGCTGGTCCAACAGATCCACTATATGCTGCTGGCCCAAGAACATATTATGTTCCGGGTTTGACATATCTATGTCAGACATCTTTACCTTGTTCTGGCGCGCGACTATTTTCGCAGTCCCCGGCATCAGCTGCATAACGCCGTTCGCGCCGGCCGAAGATTTTGCGTTGGTCCTGAACGCGGATTCCTGCTTTGTTATCGCAAACAACAGAGCCCGGTCTATGGACCAGCCGCCCAAAGGCTCCCAATCTGGAAGCGGATATTGCGCGGAATAAATTATATCCTGATCTATTTCCAAAATTCCGCGATCGCGCACGACGCCCGCCACCTGCATAGCGACGCGCGGCAGGCCGAATACCGTCGCAATGGAATTGACCGCGTGCAAAGACCGGTCCGTCGCCTTGGCCGTTATCAGCAATGTCAGATATTTTTCCGCGCGCGGCTTTTGATTTGCCTGCAATAAAGCCAATGCGATTTTTCCATACTTGCTGCTTTGCAACTCTGTTATATCATCGTCATCATATTCTTGCTCAAAAAACTCATACCGCGGGGTGTCCCCCAGCATAGTCGCGGACAAGGCGCCATAAAAAGCCATTTGATGCGACGCGCCGATTTTCCAGAATCTTGAAGCGGCGGCCGAATCATCATTGGCGTCGCTGGCGCGGCCGGCCCAGAAAGCAGCCTCGGTCTTTCTGGCGTTGTTTATCTGGGGCAGATCCAATATCGCGCTGAAATATTTCTGGGATTCTTTGAAGTTCTGCTCTTTGAAATACAACAATCCCATAGTCCAAAGCCCGTATTCGGACTTTGCGTCCGACGATACGAATCCGAATTTTTTAGCCAATTCAAATTCGCCGTTCGTATAATAAACAAACGACAGCCGGCCAGCCAAACGGCCGTAATCCGCAGAACTCAGCTTTTTCTTGAAAGACGCATCTTCCAGAATCTGCCGCGCATTCTTGGTATTTCCGCCGCGCAAAGCCTTGCGGAATTTTGTGATTGTGGAATCCGTAGAGCCGGTGTATTTCTTTTCGGTCCAGGTTTCGGACTGAGCATTTTCTATGGAAGTCCCAGTAATGACGGACGGCAGCTTAGGGCTTCGCACAGCGCCCGCTTTTTTAAGAGCAGCCAGCTTATACATACGCGGCGCGGACGGAGAATCATAGTATTTGTAAAGCCAATCAGCGACTTCCTTTCCCTTGGTCCGGTAAGTTTTAGAGGTATAGCGCTGTTCCAGAACCTCGCCCATCAGAAGCGGATCCGCGACTTTTTTATCCAATCTAATAGCGGCGTCAATTTTTTCTTTTGATTGCAGCTCAAAAATCTGCTGGTAAACGGCGACATCTTCCGCGGATAAAATCTGCGGCAATTCCGCAGCGGACAAGGCAAAAGGCAAAAGGCAAGAGGTAAAAACAGATAAAATTTTATTGACTTTTTTCATAAAATACTCTATAATTATATCAATCCGCAGGAAGCCGGGCTATGCCTGGTCTAGAACTTCCTGCGGGCTTTTTATTACATCTATTCTATGTAAATAAAGCCTTTGTTTATCTGATTTTTTCACAATTACTGACATTATGCATCTGGAATCTGCCACTTGAATCGGGGCGACAATAACAAATGAGTCATAGTTCCTTTCTTTCCAAGAACAACATTCTGAATACAATCTTCCTTTCATTATAACATCAGGAACAGCCATAAAAGCCGCTGATTTCAAAGCATTTAACCCGTGCGCTATATCATCTTTTATAGCGCGCTTATCCAATATGACAACCCCTATGTCGGGATTTTCTGCCATTGCATTAAATTTCTCGTTATAAAACGATAATACTTTATCAGTCAAGGGCGTATCGTCCTTTTGAAATTCATTGCCGGTCAATATGGAAACCGGATCGCCGTTTATTGCAAATTTTAATATTTCAAAATCTTCAATTATTTTTTTTAATAACATTTTTTATCCTGTATTAAAACAATGTGTTTTTCCGCGGGGGCAGAGGGCAAACCTGGGCGCCTTCGTCCGCTTCGGGAATTTGA